>CAUSAW010000006.1:0-39651 GCA_963529725.1 uncultured Kingella sp.
TTCGTCGATGATAATCGTGTCGTAGGCGGCGAGATAACGGTCGGTCTGTGTTTCGGCGAGCAGGATGCCGTCGGTCATCAGCTTGATGTTGGCATCGCGCGAGGTGTTGTCGTTAAACCGTACTTTGTAGCCCACCGCCTGCCCAATCGGCTGCCCCAGTTCTTCGGCAATGCGCTCGGCAACCGAACGCGCGGCAAGACGGCGTGGCTGCGTATGCCCGATCAAACCCGCCGCCCCGCGCCCGAGTTCCAGACAAATTTTGGGCAACTGCGTGGTTTTGCCCGAACCCGTTTCGCCGCAGATAATCGTTACTTGATTGTTTTGAATCGCGGTTTTGATGTCGTCCAAACGCTCGTGCACGGGCAGCATGTTATCAAACTCGGGCTTGGGCAACGCGGCTTGGCGTTTTAAGAAAATATCGTGGGATTTTTGGTATTTGCGCTCCACGCTGGCAATGCCGCCAAACTTTTCAGGCTGCCTGAATGCGCGTTTGAGAAAGTGGCGGTCTTTGCAAAGGGTTCGGTCTAAATCGGGCTGGGACATGGTTTGACGTGTGAAAATTTGAGTAAAAACAAGGGGCGGAATTATAGCAGAGGCAGCCTGAAAAACGGGTTTCAGGCTGCCTTTGGGCTTGGCTGGTCAAACGGCGATGGGACATTTTGCGCTTTTTCAGGCTGCCTGCCATGCAGTCTGATCGTTATGCGGCTTGTGCTTGCTCAATCGGCAGGCATGGAAGCATCTATCCAGATACGGGGCAGCGCGCTGTCGTGCATTTCCAGCACAAAGCCTTGGATTTCGTCGGGATAGCGGCGGGCGGCTTCGGCGAGAATGTGGCGGTAAACGTGCTGGCTGAACACGTTGTCCGCTTCGTTTTCTGCGGTGAAACCGACGGTCTGCCATTCTTTGCCGTTGGAAATAATCTGCCAACTGCCAAATTGCAGGGCGATTTCGCCGCGCTCTTCGCCTTCTTGCAGCCACCAGTCGGCTTCGCTCCACTCGTACACGCCTTCCAGCTCGCGCGCGCCGGGAACTTCGTCGTAAGACTCGTTTTCATAAGCATCGGCATAGTCCCAAATTTCGCCGCCAGTTTCGTATTCCAGCAATAACTGTGGGTCGTCCACCGCCGCCCCCGCGCCAAATTCAAACGACGCACCTTCTTCAAAGCCATGCACAAACAACCAGCCGAAGGAGCAGGCGACGTTTCGGGCGCGATTAGCGGCGCGGATGCGGAAAATCAGGTGTTCAATGACGGCTTCAAGGTTAGCGGGATTCAGGAGTGTGGTTGTTTGCATGGAGATTCCTTTCGGGTTGCGACAGGGTGGGGACTCTTTTGTGGGCTTAGTTTCACAACTTCGCTTCGCTACGCAAGCTGCCCTAATCCGCCTAAAAGGCAGCCTGAAAACAGGTTTTGCGGGTTTCAGGCTGCCTTTGGCACTTCAAACGGCATCAAGGCAGCCTGAAAACGGTTAGTCAAAATAGCTGTAGGGATAGCGGTCAAACAAGCCTTGCGCGATGCGGTTGAGCGCGTTGGCGAAATCCTGCCTGTGCTCGCGGACGGCAAAATGGTATTCATCGGCATCCAAGGCTTGCCATGCTTGGTTGAGATAGCAGGACAGTTCCAAAAACTGTTCAAAGGTGATGCCGAAATCGTCGATGGCGGTGGGGGTGGGGGTGATTTCGCCTAAATCGTGGTCGTACCAGCAGATGTTGCCGTCGCGGCGCAGCAGCCAGAAATCACCCTGTCCCGAGCTGCCGATTTGCCAATATTCTCCGCGCAGTTCGGGATATTCCTGCCACAGATAGCGGTTGGCGCGGACGGCTTTGGCAGCGTTGAACAAGGATGCGTCGCCATAGGTTTCGCTGGCTAAATCCAAGGTGGCAAGGGCATTGACGTAGCTTGGGCTGTTGAAAGCGGCAAGTTCGGGCGGCGTGTTTTCGGGGATGGATTTTTTTGGGAACAGGGTTTCGGGGTTCATGTGGGGGCTTTCTAGGTGGGAAGTTTCACTACGCAAGCTGCCCTAATCCGCCTAAAAGGCAGCCTGAAAACAGGTTTTGCGGCTTTCAGGCTGCCTTTGGGGCTTGAATCTAATCTAAATGTTTACAACAACAGCACTTAGATTACCCGCCCGCATCAGCTGGGGCATAAAACCAAAATTTTAAGGCATAAGCCACCCGCATAGCAAAGCCAAAACGCCCTACCCCATTTTCAGGCTGCCTTTATGCGTTTGCTTCACCCTTGCTAATTCTTTACAATGCGCGCCTTTCAAACCACTACAACAAGGAAAAATCATGGAACCATGGATCACTTCGCTCATCACCGACACGCCGCAAGAAGGCTACGAACTCGCCATCAAGCTGGCGCGCATGGGCGTGAAATACACCCAGCCCGATCCCGAAATCCGCAGCAAATTGCGCCCTGTGTACGAAAACGATGCCGACAGCTTAACGCTGGTATCCCAAGTGATCGCCATCCATTTCCAAACCGTCGCCGCTGCGAATAATTATTGGAAATAAGCCAAACCAAAAGAAGAGCCAATTGATTCGGCTCTTTTTACATTTTCAGGCTGCCAAGCATTGAGTTTCCACACGCAAAGGCAGCCTGAAAACCCCTTCCCCCGTTTTCAGGCTGCATTATCGCGCCAACAAAAAAGCACTCCTTTTAACCAGAGTGCTTTTGTTTACATCATGTTTGCATCAATGCGCTGCCGACTCTAACACCAGCGATAGAACAAACGTCCACACGCAAACAAACGCCAGCAAGGCAAGGCTGTATCGCAGCACCAATTTCAGCACGGCAGATTCTTCGCCTGTTTTGCCCAACGCGCCTGTGGCAATGGTGATGGATTGGGGCGATACCAGTTTACCCATCGCGCCGCCAGCGGTGTTAGCGCTCACCAGCATATTGGGGTCAATGCCCAGCTTGCCTGCCACCGTGCTTTGCACGCCCGCAAACAAGGTGTTGTTGTTCACCACCGAGCCAGTCATAAACACGCCAACCCAGCCCAATATGGGCGACAGCAATGGGAACACTTTGCCAGTTTCAGAAATCGCTTCGCCCAACACTTTAGTCATGCCAGTAAACGTCATCAGTTTGGCAATCGCCAAGATGCAAGAAATGGTAATAATCGCAATCAGGAACGATTTAAACGTATCGCGCAACACGCCAAACGCCTTGCCAAACGAAATGGTTTTGCTGCTCATGGCAATGGTGATGAGCGTTGCCACCAAAATCGCCGTGCCTGTTGCTTTGCCCAAATCCAGCGCAGCTTTCACTTCACCTTCGCCGGGCATCACATCCAGCGTAATCGTGGTGAACGCCAGCGCGCCATCTTTCAGGAACATACCTTTAAAGAACGGCATACTCCAAATAATCACCGCAATGCTGAGCAACACAAACGGCATCCAAGCATCCACGATTTGATTGAACGAAAATTGCGCTTTGCTGCTTTCGTCTTCCGCCACCAAGCGGAACACGTTTTTCGGTTTCCATTTGGTGCACAACACCGCCAGCGCAGCCAAAGAGAGCAAGGGCGGAACAATATCCACCAACTCAGGGCCTAAGAAATAGCTCACCCCCATTTGCGATACGGTAAACACCACAGAAGTAACCAACAAAGCAGGCAAAACTTCTTTCACGCCTTTGATGCCATCCAAAATCCATACCAGCAAGAAAGGCACGCTAGCGGCAACAATCGGCAAGGTGGTATTGGCAGCGCGCGATACACCCAGCGCAGTTACGCCGTCCAGCTTAAACGTATCCACAATCGCCACGGGAATACCAATCGCACCCCACGCGCCTGCGGCAGCATTTGCCACCAAGCAAAGCATCGCCGCTTGCAAAGGATTAAAGCCCAGTGCCGCCAGCATCACGCTACAAATGGCAATCGGCACGCCAAAGCCCGCCGCGCCTTCCAAAAATGCGCCAAAGCAAAAGCCAATCAGCAGCAATTGAATGCGTTGGTCGGCAGAAACCATGGTGAGCGAGCCTTTGATGACTTCAATTTTGCCTGTGGCAACAGTTAAGCGGTAAAGCCACATCGCCATGATGATGATGTAGCCAATGGGCCAAAAGCCTGCCCAAAAGCCTGATGCCACAGCGGCAAAAGCGGCGGCAAATGGCAAATTAAACGGAAAAAACGACAACACAAATGTCGCCACCAAAGTGAGCAATGCCGCGTGCAAGCCTTTCAGTTTCAACACGGTTAAGCCAAGCAAAAACAATACGATGGGAATCGCTGCCACCAATGCCGACAGCCAAATGCTGTCCAAGGGGTCAAACGTGGGGGAGAACATAGTAAATACTCCTGAAAATGCAACCTTTTGAGTTGCGTGGTTAGACAAAACTTTTAGAACCCATCTTTTTTACAAGTTCCATAGCAAAATACTACGCCTGTTTGCAACAAAAAAATATGCCACGCGTCAAACTTTGCAAACTTCTTCGCATAACAAGTTAAGATTTAAACCAACCGCGCAATTTTGTTTACACGGCTTAACTCAGCACTAACCCAGCCTTGCAAAGCGACAACTGCTATAATTTCGGCAGCCTGAAAACGCCTTCAACGCTCGTTTACGTTGCAAAACAGATTTTCAGGCTGCCTTTTTTGTTTACCCACATGCCAACCACCATGCCCTACACCGCCCAACTTTCCGAAAAAACCCAACGCCTTGCCGCCCTACTTGCCCCCTTTGCCGCGCCCGCGCCGCAAGTTTTCCCATCGCCCGAACAAGGCTACCGTATGCGCGCCGAGTTCCGCATTTGGCACGAAAACGAAACCATCAGCTACGCCATGTTTGCCAGTGGGCAAAAAGCATCGGGCGCATCGCTGATTAAGCTCACCCAATTTCAGGCTGCCCACAGCAGCATCAACGCGCTGATGCCGCGCTTGCTGGAACGTCTTTCAGGCTGCCCTGCGCTGAAAACGCGGCTCTACCAATGCGAATTTCTCGCCACGCTCAGCAGCGAAATGCTGGTTACGCTGATTTACCACCGCAAGCTGGACGATGACTGGCAAGCCGCCGCCCGCGTGCTGGCGCAAGATTTGAACATTCACATCATTGGGCGCAGCAAAGGGCAAAAAATCGTGCTCAGCCAAGACTTTGTAACCGAGCAGCTGACGGTAAACGGGCAAACCTTTGCCTATCGCCAATACGAAGGCAGCTTCACCCAGCCCAACGCCACTGTGTGCCAAGCCATGCTGGCGTGGGCGTGCCAACAAGCGCAAGGTACAGGCGGCGATTTGCTGGAACTCTACTGCGGCAACGGCAATTTTACGCTGCCCTTGTCGCGCCACTTTCGCCGCGTGTTGGCAACCGAAGTTTCCAAAACCTCCGTTGCCGCCGCGCAATGGAATATCGCGCATAATCAAATAGATAATATCCAAATCGCCCGCCTATCCGCCGAAGAGTTTACCGAAGCGTTTTCAGGCTGCCGCACCTTTCGCCGCCTAGCCGAAAGCGGCATCGCGCTGGCGGATTACGATTTTTCCACCATTTTTATAGACCCGCCCCGCGCAGGCGTGGACAACGCCACACTGCAACTGGTTGCTCAGTTTGACCGCATTATTTATGTGTCGTGCAACCCCGAAACGCTCGCCGCCAATTTGCAAACGCTCACGCAAACCCACGCCATCCAAGCCACCGCGCTGTTTGACCAGTTTCCGTTTACCCCGCACATTGAAAGCGGCGTGATGCTGGTGCGAAAGGCAGCCTGAAACCGCGTTACCCATTTTCAGGCTGCCTTGGCAAACGCATCCGATGGAACGTGGCGGCTCGCCGACAACTCAATGCTATTTGGCAACAAGCCATCGCCGCGCCATTTGCGTTTTCAGGCTGCCCCAATCATCCCCCGAAAGTCCCACCATGAACTACCAAGACCAACTCAAAGCCCTGCACAAACAAGCCCAAGCGCAAACCGCCGCCCGCCGCGCCGCCGAAGCGCAAGCCAAACAGCAAGCCGCGCAAGAAGCCGAAGTCAATTTCAGCGAGCTGATGAAAGACGTAATCCCGATTAAAAACACCAATCAATACGTCGCCCCCGCCAGCAAAAAAGCCATCAAGCCGCGCCAGCAGGCAAACGACTTGGGCGAAGAAAACTATTTTTATGTGGGTGACGGCGTGCAGCTAGAAATCCCCGCCACATTCAGCAAAAACGGACAAGGCGCAAACGACATCAAACGCCTGCAAAACGGGCATTACGAAGTCGTCGCCGATGTGGATTTGCACGGCTACACGCAAGAAGAAGCCCAGCAAGTGCTCAACGAATTTATAGAATTTGTGAAACGGCGTGGCGTGTGCGGCGAAATCATCCACGGCAGTGGCTTGGGCTCATCGGGCTACACCCCCGTGCTCAAAAACCTCGTGCGCCGCTGGCTGATGGCACACCCCGATGTGCTTGCCTACTGCGAACCGCGCAAAGGCAACGATGGCGCAGTACGCATCCTAGTCAAACGCCAACGCCGCGAAGACCCGTGGGCGGAAGATTGAGGCAGCCTGAAAACGCATAACGCGTGTTTTGGCAACATTGCAAAGCCCAACACGTACCACCATTTTCAGGCTGCCTTTTGGCGATCGCTCGTTTTGTTAAAATACGCGCTGATTTCCCCCCTTTCAGGCAGCCTGAAAAACCCATTTAACCCCATCCAACAGAAAGACAAAACATGGCCATCAAAACCCGTTTCGCCCCCAGTCCCACAGGCTATCTGCACATCGGCGGCGTGCGCACCGCCCTGTATTCATGGGCATTTGCCAAACATCACGGCGGCGAATTTCTGCTGCGCATTGAAGACACCGACCTAGAACGCTCCACCGCCGAAAGCGTGCAAATCATCCTGCAAGGCATGGACTGGGTAGGACTGCACGCCGACAACCGCGATAACATCGTTTACCAAACCCAAAATTTCCCACGCTATAAAGAGCTTATCCAACAACTGCTCGCCAGCGGACACGCCTATTACTGCTATTGCAGCAAAGAAGAACTCGCCGCCATGCGCGAAAAAGCCGAGCGCGAAGGCACCGCCACCTACGACCGCCGCTGGCGACCCGAACCCGGCAAAACGCTGCCGCCCATCCCCGCCGACCGCGAACCCGTTGTCCGCTTCAAAAATCCGCTGGATGGAGTAACCCATTGGCACGATGCCGTAAAAGGCGACATCAGCATCCCCAACGCCGCGCTGGACGACCTAATCATCGCCCGCGCCGACGGCACGCCCACCTACAACTTCTGCGTGGTGGTGGACGATTTTGACATGGGCATCACCCACGTCATCCGTGGCGATGACCATGTGAACAACACCCCCAAACAAATCAACATCTTCAAAGCATTAGGCGCAACGCCGCCCGTGTACGCCCACCTGCCGATGATTTTGAACGAGCAAGGCAAAAAAATCTCCAAACGCAGCGGCGACACCGTTGCCATCACCGAATTTGCCGACATGGGCATCCTGCCCGAAGCCATGCTGAACTACCTCGCGCGGCTGGGCTGGGCGCACGGCGACGACGAATTTTTCAGCATGGAACAATTTGTGCAATGGTTTGATTTGAACGACGTATCCGCCTCGCCCAGCCGCATGGACAGCAAAAAACTCATGTGGATAAACGGCGAACACATCAAAGCCGCCGACAACCAACGCCTTGCCGATTTAGTCGCCCCGCGCTTGGCAAAACAAGGCATCAGCGTTTCAGGCAGCCTGAAACTGGCAGATGTGATCGCGCTGGTGAAAGACCGCGCCCAAGATTTGAACGCGCTCGCCACCGAATGCGCCTATTTCTACGTCAAAGCCACGCCTGCCGCCGCCGATGTGGCAAAACATTGGGACGACGAAGCACCCGCGCGGATGCACCGTTTCGCCGCTAAACTCGCCGCGCTGCCCGAAGGCGATTGGACGGCAGAAGGCATCCACGCGCTGTTTGCCCCGTTCTGCGAAACCGAAGGCATCAAAATGGGCAAACTGGGCATGCCGCTGCGCCTTGCCGTGTGCGGCACCGCCAAAACGCCAAGCGTGGACGCGGTATTGGCATTGCTGGGGCGCGAAGAAGTGCTCAAACGCTTGGCGGAAATTTGATTCAGCGCAAAACAAAGGCAGCCTGAAAACAGAAATCTCGTTTTCAGGCTGCCTTTTGTTGTGCGCTGTTTGTGTGCAACGGCTGCATGGTTTAGCGCAACAATTCATCCGTAATTTTTTGCAACAACACCACACGCTCCGCCGATACTTCACCGCGCTCCGCCGCTGCTTTCACCGCGCAGTTGGGTTCGGCGCGATGGGTGCAATTGTGAAAACGACATTGCCCAATCAGTTGTTTTAAATCGGGAAAATAATGCAGCAAATCCGCCGCTACCAAATGATGCAAGCCAAATTCTTGCAAACCTGGGCTGTCAATCAGCTTGGTGCTTGCGTCTAAATCGTACAATTGCGCGTGGGTGGTGGTGTGCTTGCCCGAATCCAGCGCGGCGGAAATGGTTTGGGTACGGGCGATGGCTTCGCCGAGCAGCGCGTTGGTGAGCGTGGATTTGCCCATGCCGCTTTGCCCGAGTAAGATATTGGTTTCGCCACGCAGCTTGTCGCGCAGAATATCCACGTTGCCTAATGCGCTTAATGTAATGATTTCATAGCCTAATTTTCCATAAAACGATAGTTTTTCTTGCAGTGCGGCGGTGGTGGGTAAATCGGCTTTGTTGATAACGATAACGGGATGGATGTGGGCGGCTTCGGCGGCAATCAGCGCGCGTTGCAGCAGGGCTTCGCTGGGGCTGGGCTCGGCAGCAATAATAATCAGCAACTGGCTTACATTGGCGGCAATGAGCTTGGATTTCCATGCGTCTTGGCGATAAAGCAGGCTTTGGCGCGGTTGCACGCTTTCAATCACGGCTTGTTCGTCGTTGATGATTTGGATGTTGACAAAATCGCCGCAGGCGTAGTCGGTGCGTTTGCTGCGCGTGCTGGCTTCGTAGGTTTGCTGGTTGGCGGTGCGGACGATGTAGCGCCTGCCGTAGCTGGTGATGATTTGGGCGGTTTGGGGCATAAGCAATCTTTCAGGCTGCCTTTTGTGCTTTTTTCAACGGGGATACAATACGGCAAAGGCAGCCTGAAACCGTATGCAAAAGAAGAAAACCATGTTGGATGATGTGAAAAACTGGTTGCGCGAGCGCTTTGATCGCCAGCGTTATATTGACCGCATGACTTATCGCTATCCGTCGCTGCGCGGGCATTTGTGGCTCGCAATTGCGGGCTGTGCGTTATATGGGCTGAACTTGATTTTTCCCGCGCTGGCAAAAGCAATTGGCGCGGTGCTGCTGATGCTTTATATGATTTATTACGCGTTTATTTGGGCGGCGGCAAAGCATCGCCCCGATGATTGGGATGAATTTTAGTTTTCAGGCTGCCTTAATCGCGCAAAGGCAGCCTGAAACGCAATTCAGCGGAGCTAAAACGTTTATGCTGCTATTCATAGCGCTGCCCTTCGTGTTCCAGCCAGCCATCGGCATGGCGGCGGCTTGGGTCTTTGTGCGTCCAATGGATAACGCCGCCTTGCTCGCTCCATTCGTATTCGCCGTTAAACGCGATGGTGTCGCCTTTTTTCAAACCGCGAATTTTTGGCGCAAGGTCTATATTGTGCGCAAACAACAAGGTTTGCCCGCTAGCAAGTTTCACAATAAAGCGTTGATGGCGCGTGCCTTTGGTGTCATCGGGCAGGGTTTTGATAACGCGCCCGCTGCCTTGAATTTGCAAATCGCTTTGGTGGTTTTGATAGGCTTGTTGCAAGATGTGTTCAAAGTTGGCGACGGGCGGCGCGGTATTTTCAGGCTGCCTTTGCGCATCCATGCTGGGCTGCGGCTGGCTTTGCGTTGTGCTGACTTGCGGCGCGTTTGGCTGTTGGCTTTGCCTACTCGCCAGCCATTGCTTGCCTATCGCCAGCAACACAATCAACACCAGCACAAACCATTGTTGTTTGTTTTTAAACATACTCTTTCCTAAAATACTTTTCAGGCTGCCTATCCACCTAGGCAGCCTGAAAACGATAATGCGCCATCACACTTCAATCTTATTCGGGGTAAACGTTTCCCATTTGTTGCACGCGGGGCAATGCCAGAAAAACACTTGCGATTTGAAATGACAATTGCGACAGCGATACATCCAACTGCGCTGCACCTGCCGCCCAATCACGGTGCGCATCATATCGGCATCGGCTTTCCATTGCGGGTTCAAATCGCTCATTTGCAAGCCCAGCAGGCGATACATCCCGTTCAAATCGGGCTTGGCGCGCACCAATTCCACCATGGTTTGATTGGCTTTTTCTTCGCCCCACAGCAACAGCGATTTTTCATAAATCACATTGTTCAAATCCAGCTGCGGGAAGGTTTTGGCATAACCAATCAACACCTCCAAGCCATCTTGCGCCTTGCCCAGCGCGTCATAAGCGTCATACAGCTTCTCGCCTATCATGCTCAAATAAGCGTGGTTTTGCTTTTCAATCGCGGTGTAGGCATCAATGGCAGCCTGAAAGTTGCCCTGCTTTTGCTCAATATCGCCCAAAATCATGTTGGCGCGGGTGCATTTTCGGTTGGCAGACAAGGCAGCCTGAATATGCGCCCGCGCCTGCTCAAACTGCGATTTAAACAATTCGCCCTGCGCGATTTCGCAATAAAACTGCGCCATTTCAAATTGATAAGTTTGCTCATCGTGCGCCAAAAGCTGCGCGGTGGCGATGGCTTGCTCCCAATCGCGGTCTTGCTGATAAATATTGAGCAACACTTCATTGGCTTGCTTTGCCATATTGCCTTGTTTTAATTCCAAGAAAATCTGCTCCGCCCTATCCACCAAGCCCGCGCTTTGATAATTCAAGCCCAGCTCGTATAACACACGCGTGCGCTTGTCGCCCACCGTGTCGGGCGAATCCAGCAACGCCTTGTGCATGGCAATCGCCTTATCGTTTTCACCGCGCTGGCGATAGAGCTTGCCCAGCGTTAGGTTTAAATCATACGAATTTTGTTGTTGATCAATCACTTCCGCAAGATTATGCGCCGCGCGCCCCGTGTTTTTGTCCACCAGCGCATCCAAGCTGGCATAAAAACCCGCAGGCACGGTTTTTGCCTGTTTGAGCACGGTTTTCATGTCTATCCGCGCGGCAAACCAACCCATCCCAAAAAACACGGGCAGCAAGATAATCGGAATCAGCATCCACCAAAGTAGGTCAGTGTTTTCCATGTTTTGCCTTATTTTTTGGCTACGTTAATCGGCGCGGGCGCAGCAATATCTTGCGTTGCCAAGCGGGCATTTTTTTGCACTTCGGCACGCAAACGCGCATTCTCGTTGCGCAGATGAATCAAGCGACCAAACAGCGCAAACAAACCAAACAACGCCCCCGCCACAAACGCGCCAAACAAAATCACAATCAACGGCAGCTCAACAAACTCGCTGGGCAGATAAAAAAATTGCACTTTGGCGGTGTTAATCAAAGCAAACACCAGCAAAATTGCCAAAATAACCAGTTTAATTATGGTGTAAAACAGTTTCATAATTGGTTTCCCTGCTTATATTAAAAATTATCTGTGTTAAGACCGCCCAAAAATAAAAGGCTTGGGGCAGCCTGAAAACTAGGGCATAAGTGTAAACGATTTGGCAGCCTTGTGATACTGCCTTTCATTTTGCATTGTCTGCAAATCTTAACCATAGGCAGCCTGAAATACAACAAAATCCCAACCTTTCTTAACATTTGCTTTCAGGCTGCCTAAAATTTCTTTAAAATACGCCATTTATTTAATCAACTTTTGCAAAGGCATCATTATGAGCACAGCTATGCAGATTACCGACCTTCTCGCATTTGGCGTGAAGAACAAAGCATCAGACTTACACATCTCCGCAGGTCTACCCCCCATGATTCGCGTAAACGGCGACATCCGTCGCATCAACTTGCCCGAAATGAATGCAGACGAAGTCGGCACAATGATTAGCTCCATCATGAACGACTTGCAACGCAAAAACTATCAACAAAACCTAGAAACCGACTTTTCATTTGAACTGCCTAACATCGCCCGCTTCCGTGTGAACGCATTTAACACCAACCGCGGGCCAGCCGCCGTGTTGCGTACCATTCCCAGCAAAGTATTGACGTTGGAAGAGCTCAAAGCGCCGCGCATTTTCCAAAAAATTGCTGACAACCCACGCGGCTTGGTGTTGGTAACAGGGCCAACAGGTTCAGGCAAATCCACCACGCTAGCCGCCATGATGGATTATGTAAACGACAACCACGCCGCACATATTCTCACCATTGAAGACCCGATTGAGTTTGTGCACCAATCCAAAAAATGCTTGGTAAACCAACGCGAATTGGGCGAACACACCCACAGCTTTGCCAACGCCCTGCGCTCTGCCTTGCGTGAAGACCCCGATATTATTCTGGTGGGCGAGATGCGTGACCCCGAAACCATCGGCTTGGCATTGACCGCCGCCGAAACGGGGCACTTGGTATTTGGTACCTTGCACACCACATCCGCCGCCAAAACCATTGACCGTATTATTGACGTGTTCCCCGCCGCCGAAAAAGAGATGGTGCGCTCCATGTTGTCCGAATCGCTGCGTGCCGTAATCGCGCAAACGCTGCTGAAAACCAAAGACGGCAAAGGTCGTGTTGCCGCGCATGAAATCATGGTTTCCACCCCTGCGATTCGTAACTTGATTCGTGAAAACAAAATTGCCCAAATGCAATCTTCTATCCAAACAGGTCAAAACTTCGGGATGCAAACGCTTGACCAATGCTTGCAAGACTTGGTTCGCCGCAACATCGTATCGCTCGCCGATGCCCGCGCCAAAGCGCAAAACCCCGATATGATTGTGTAACCAACATAAAGAGAGTCCACCATGTCAGAACAAAACAACCCAACTACTGGCTTAGCCAATTTATTGGAAGGCTTTGTAACCGATTACCAAGCCAAGCCCCAAGCTGCGCCTAAAACCACATCTGAAAAAACCGTTGCCAGCGTGATGGCGAAAAAAGAAAAACCTGCGTTGCATCCTTTGTTGGAAAAAATGTCTGCCGAATGCGAAAAACGCTTGGCTTCCGATATTTTCATCAGCGTGAACTTTCCGCCATCATTCAAAATCAACGGCGAACTAACGCCTGTTCCGCTGAAACCGCTCACGCCGCAAGACACCGAAGTTTTGGTGTATTCCACCATGAGCGACGAGCAACGCATCCGCTTTGAGGAAGAGTTGGAACTGAACTATTCGGTTACTTCTGCCACAGGCGTGCGCTATCGTGTGAACGCGTATCACGAGCAAGGGCACGTTGGCATGGTTTGGCGGCGCATCACCACCAAAATCTTAACGGTGGACGATTTGAAACTGCCGCAAGGTTTGAAAGAGCTTGCCATGCAACCGCGCGGTCTGATTATTTTGGCAGGGGCAACGGGTTCGGGTAAATCCACTTCCATGGCGGCGATGCTAGACTGGCGCAACAAACACGCCGCAGGTCATATCGTTACCATTGAAGACCCTGTGGAATACATCCACACGCCAATCAAAAGCATTTTCACCCAACGCGAATTGGGCATTGACACCAACTCTTGGTCTATGGCGGTGCAATCGGCGATGCGTCAAGCGCCTGATGTGGTCTGCGTGGGGGAGGTGCGTAACGAACACACCATGGAATACGCCTTGCAATTGGCGCAAACAGGCCACTTGGTATTCTTCACCATCCACGCGAACAATGCCGTGCAAGCGGTGGAACGTATCATGAACTTCTACCCCGAAGAACAGCACAAACAAGTGTTGTTGGACTTGTCGCTCAACGTGGTTGGCATCATTGGACAACGTTTGGCGCGCTTGATTGAAGGCGGGCGAACTGCGATTGTGGACTTGCTGATTAACTCGCCTGCCATGGCAGACTATATGATGAAAGGCGAGTTGATTGAGATGATGCGCTTGATTGAGCGTTCGCAATCCGAAGGCATGCAAACGTTTGACCAAGACTTGTTCAAACTCTATACCGCAGGGCGCATCACATTAGACGAAGCCTTGCGCCAAGCCGAATCTGCCAGCGACTTGCGCCTGAAAATCACCTTGTGGGAAGAAGGCAAAGAACCTGGTCAAATGTATGACCGTGTTTCCGATTTGAATATCTTGTAATCCGTTTAAACCGTTTTCAGGCTGCCTTAATACGTTGGGGCAGCCTGAAAATCTTGTATGCAAGATATAAAGAGTCCTTCCATCACGCCCAAAGGCAGCCTGAAAATTTGTTTGCCATGTTTACCATCGTTTAATCTGTTTTCAGGCTGCCTATCCATCGCGCTTAACGGCAGCCTGAAAGCGCTGTTCGGTGCAACACCAACCCTAACCTCGAAAGCCCATCATGCCCCAATTTTCGCTCCCCTCCTCCAACGGCGATATTTTCCACAGCCAAGACCATCTGCCGCTGATTGTCTATTTCTATCCCAAAGACCACACCGCAGGCTGCACCACCGAAGGGCTAGACTTCAACCGCCTGCTGCCCGAATTTCAAGCCTTGGGCTACACCGTGGTCGGCATCTCGCGCGACAGCGTGAAAACGCATCAAAATTTCTGCGCCAAGCAAGGCTTTGCCTTCCCTTTGCTCAGCGATGCCGATGAAACGGTGTGCCAACAATTTGGCGTGTTGAAATTGAAAAAACTCTATGGCAAAGAACATCTTGGCATTGAGCGCAGCACTTTTGTGTTGGATGCCGCAGGCAATATCGCGCACGAATGGCGCAAGGTGAAAGTGGCGGGGCACGCCGAAGTGGTGTTGGCGGCGGTCAAAGGCGCATAACGCCGCGAATGTTGCTGCAAAAAACAATCTGCGATAAACCATTATCCTATTTCAGCTTTTCCCGCCAAAGCGTATAATCCGCCCCATTCTGACCACCTTTCAGGCAGCCTGAAAAACCTCATCGCGGTTTCAGGCTGCCTCGTCTCTTTATCACACATCATCATGCAAACAACCCGCCCTCCCCTGTCCACCAAACAAATGGCGTTTTTAATGGCAATGCTCATCGCCATCATGCCGCTCTCCATTGATGCCTACTTGCCCTCGTTGCCTAAAATCGCCGTTGCCTTGCAAGCCGACATTCACCAAATTGAAAAAAGCCTGAGCACGTTTATGTTTGGCGTTGCCGCAGGGCAAATTCTCGGCGGCTCACTGTCGGACATCAAAGGCAGGCGCAACATCGCCCTGTTTGGCTTAACCATTTTCCTTATCGGCTGTGCGGGGCTGGTTTTCGTGCAAAACGCGGAGCAGCTGATGGCGTTGCGCGTGGTGCAAGCCTTAGGCGCAGGGATGTCTGCCGTGGTGGTGGGCGCGTTGGTGCGCGACAACTATCACGGCAAAGAAGCGGCGCAAATGTTTGCCCTGATTGGCATCATTTTGATGATGGCGCCGCTGGTTGCGCCCATGCTGGGCTCGGCGCTGCAATCGCTTTTTGGCTGGCGCAGCGTGTTCGCCTTTTTGCTGATATACGCTTCCATTGTATTCGCGCTGCTGTTTCGCTTTTTGCCTAAGCACAAATCCGCCGAACCGCTGCGCCTGTCGCACATCAAACAAATCAGCAGCCGTTATCGCCAAGTGCTCGCCACGCTGCCTGCGCTCGGTTTTTTGTTTTACCAAGCCGCGTCGTTTTCATCCATGCTGGCGTTTTTAAGCGAATCGCCTTTTGTTTACATGGAGTTATACAAACTCACGCCGCACCAATATGCATGGGTGTTCGGCTGCAACATCGTAACCATGATGCTGTGCAACCGCTTAACCGCGTTTGGCTTGCGCCACGATTGGCACAGCCGCGATTTGCTTAAAATCGGCATCGCCCTGCAAGCCTGCGCCAACATTGCTTTGGTGGTGAGCGTGTTGTGGTTTGGGCAGCCGCCGCTGGCGTTGCTGGTTCCGCTGGTGATGGTGTCCGTTGGCACGCAAGGCTTAATCGCCGCCAACACGCAAGCGCTGTTTATGGGCAATTTCAAACCCGAAATCGCAGGCAGCGCCAACGCCACGCTCTCGGCTGGGCAATCGCTGATTAGCTCGCTGGTGGGCTTTGCGGTTACTTTTTTGCACAACGGCACGGTGTTGGTGATGGTGGGCACTATGCTCGCTTCCACCGTTATCGGCACCGCGTTGTTGTTGCTGTTTTCGCGCGGGCAAATGCAAGCCAAGGCAGCCTGAAAACGAGTGCAGCGAGTTTCTGCGAAGCTAAAACGCGTTCGCAAGATTCGGCAAAGCCAAACCAAATTTATCTGCAAAGGCAGCCTGAAAACGGAAAACCGCGTTTCAGGCTGCCTTTGCCCATTTCAAGACCGATAAGCCGTAAAAACCGTGCGCCCAAAAGTAATTTCTCGTTAAGCCAACTGGTTTTCCCATAGAAACATCGGTATATTGCGCGATTACTTTTTTCAGGCAGCCTGAAAACTCCCATCAACCCTTTGTATAAAGGAAAACGCACATGAAACTGATGAAAACCACCACACTCGCTGCTCTCACCGCCGCGCTCGCATTAAGCGGCTGCGTAACCGATGCCACCACAGGGCAGAATAAAGTGAGCAAAACCGCGCTGCTGGGCTTAGGCGGCGCTGCCACTTGCGGCATCGTGGGCGCATTAACCCACGGCGGCAAAGGCGCGCGCAATTCTGCCTTGGCTTGCGGCGCAGTGGGCGCTGGCGTAGGCGGTTACATGGATTACCAAGAGAAAAAATTACGTGAGCAATTGCAAGGTTCAGGCGTTGCCGTGGATCGCCAAGGCGACCAAATCAAATTAACCATGCCCGCTGCGGTAACCTTCGCCACCAACAGCGCTGCGCTATCCGCCCAAGCGCAAAACTCGTTGAGCCAAGCCGCGCAAACGCTGGCAACCTACACCGACACCACCATCACCATCGTGGGTCATACCGACAACACAGGCAACGACAGCATCAACAACCCCTTGTCTGCCAACCGCGCCCAATCCGTTGCCAACTATCTGAACCAACATGGCGTGGCTGCTAACCGCATGAGCGTATCAGGTCAAGGCTCGCGCCAACCTGTTGCCGATAACAGCACCGAAGCAGGTCGCGCGCAAAACCGCCGCGTAGAAATCTTGATTAACCCGAATCCTGCTGCCGTACAAGCCGCAGGCGCGTAATCAATAAGACGCAATCAACCCAACAGGCAGCCTGAAATCCATTTTTCAGGCTGCCTAAATGTTGTCAAAACATCGTAACCACGGAACATCGCATGAAAATCGCCACATGGAACGTCAATTCGCTTAACGTGCGCCTGCCGCAAGTGAGCGACTGGCTCGCGCAGCACCAGTCCGATATTTTGGTGCTGCAAGAGCTGAAACTGGAACAAGACAAATACCCCGCCGCTGCCTTTCGCATGATGGGCTGGCACACCGCATGGGCAGGGCAAAAAACCTACAACGGCGTCGCCATCATCAGCCGCCACGAGCTGCACGACGTGCAAACAGGCTTGCCCACGCTGCCCGACGACCCGCAACAGCGCGTGATTGCCGCCACCATCAACGGCATCCGCGTGATTAATGTTTACTGCGTGAACGGCGAAGCGCTAGATAGTCCCAAGTTTGCCTACAAACGCCAATGGTTTGCCGCGCTTGCCGACTATGTGCGCGACCAACTCGCCCAATACCCCAAGCTCGTGCTGCTGGGCGACTTCAACATCGCCCCCCGCGATGATGATGTGTACGATGCCAAACGTTGGCACGAGAAAATTCTTTGTTCTAGCGAAGAGCGCCAATGGTTCGCCAACCTGCTCAACCTTGGGCTGCATGACGCATTGCGGCACATCCACCCCACCGGCGCGCACTACACATGGTGGGACTACCGCGGCGCAATGTTCGCCAAAGGCTTGGGGCTGCGCATTGACCACCTGCTAATTAGCCCTGCCCTGTGCGACAGTCTGCGCAGCGTAACCGTTGACACCGAAGCCCGCGCGCAAGAACGCCCCAGCGACCATGCGCCCGTTGTTGCGCAATGGGATTGAGCGCGCCCAATCAACAAAAGACAGCCTGAAAGCGAGTTTACGAGCTTCTGCGAAGCTAAAACGAATCTACGAACTTTCAGGCTGCCTTTTGCACGCAACAATCCTAATCGCCACAAAAAAAGGACAGGCATCAAACCTGTCCTTGTAAAAAATTTCAGACTGCCCGAACTCTCACAAACAAGCAGCCTGAAACCCCATCAAAGGTAAACTCAATTATTCAAAATCAAGCAATCATCAATTTGGTTTTTGCGCAAACGCTCCACGGTTTCCACCGCTTGCTGGCGTTCCATACGCGGCGTGCGCACATGATACATCGTCGTGCCATCAGCCATTTTCGCTTCTTTCACAGAAGCGCTCACGCCCGCCAAAGCAGCGTTTGCCACCATTTTTTGCGCGTAATCCATCTCTCTAAATGAGCCCAGTTGCACCGCAGAGTCCACCGCCCACGCAGCATTGATGCTCGTCATCAAAACCAAAGCTAAGCATAATTTTTTCATCGCAGCCTCCTTGTGCCACATGGCAAAAAATCAGTTTAGGATAAAAAATCTAGTTATGAGATAGTTAGCATTTACCGTGCCAATTGTTTCAAAAACTAACACAGTTTTACATTAAACCGCGCAACCACGCCTGTTAGCACAAGGCAGCCTGAAAATCGCCGCGCTTTATCGTGCAAACATCATCGCACGCACAAACACATTAAAAACAAATGTTTACCAAAACACCTAAGGCAGCCTGAAAAAACCCATCGCGCCCATCGCCCGCAACAAACTGCCCTTTTTTGTAACCCGCATACCAAGCGCGCCAAAATTTCAGGCTGCCAAATATGCTAAAATTCGCCCCATTTTCTTAACAAATCTCCCAGCCATGACCTACCAAGTTCTCGCCCGCAAATGGCGACCCAAAACCTTCGCCGATCTCGTTGGGCAACAACACGTTGTTAAAGCCCTGCAAAACGCCCTTGCCAACGGGCGGCTGCACCACGCCTATTTGCTCACGGGCACGCGCGGCGTAGGCAAAACCACCATCGCCCGCATTCTCGCCAAAAGTTTGAACTGCGAAAACGCTCAACACGGCGAGCCTTGCGGACATTGCGCCAGCTGCCAAGCCATTGATGCGGGGCGGTTTGTGGACTTGCTGGAAATTGATGCCGCCAGCAACACGGGCATAGACAACATCCGCGAAGTGCTGGAAAACGCGCAATACGCGCCCACGGCGGGCAAATACAAGGTTTACATCATCGATGAAGTGCACATGCTGTCTAAATCTGCATTTAACGCCATGTTGAAAACGCTGGAAGAACCGCCCGAGCACGTCAAATTTATTCTCGCCACCACCGACCCGCATAAAGTGCCGATTACGGTATTAAGCCGTTGTTTACAATTCGTTTTACGCAACATGACCGCGCAGCAAGTGTCCGAGCATTTGGCGCACGTTTTGGATGTGGAACAAATCGCCTACGAACCTGCCGCGCTCACCCTGCTTGGGCGTGCCGCGCAAGGCTCTATGCGCGATGCGTTAAGCCTGCTAGACCAAGCCATTGCCATGGGTTCGGGCAGCGTTGTCGAAGCCGATGTGCGCCACATGATTGGCGCGGTAGATAATCGCTATCTATTTGAATTGCTGGAAATTCTTGCGCAGCAAAACGGCGCGGCGCTGATTGCCAAAGCCAGCGAAATACACAGCCAAGCACTCGGTTTTGACAGCGTGTTAAACGAGCTTGCCCTGCTGCTGCAACGCATCGCCCTGCTGCAAACCGTCCCCAGTGCCATCGCGGCGGACGACCCCGAGCGCGACCGTTTGCAAGCGTTAGCGCAGGCGTTTAACGGCGAGCAAATCCAGCTTTACTACCAATGCGCGTTGCACGGCAAACAAGATTTGCCACTCGCGCCCGATGAATACGCAGGCTTTGTGATGACGCTGCTGCGGGTGCTTGCTTTTGCGCCGTTTGCAGCGGAAGATGTGCCCGCCCATGCCGTGATTGAAAACACGCAGATGCACGAGCCTGTCGCGCACAATGTAGGCAGCCTGAAAACCGAGAATTCCAACGAAGTTACCACCAGCGCAAACCCTGCGCCAACAGCAGCAACCGCAGCGCAAGCAAAAACGCCAGAGCCGCCGCCTGCCGTTAGCGAAACACCAGCAGCGGCAAAAACAGCCACGTCTGAATCTCCCACCCCATCCAAAGAAGCATCAGGCAGCCTGAAAACGGGTAAAACCGATTTTGGCGATGCGGAAACCAGCGCAAGCCATTCCGCGCAAACGCCAGCCGTTGAAGCGCAGCCATCGCCTGCTCTTTCTACTGAGCATAACGCCGTGGACAACAAATCTCTGGCAAACGAAGCCGCACCAGAACAAACAGGCAGCCTGAAAGCTGAGCACTCCGAAATGGAAACACCAGCCGCGCAGTCTGATGAAACGAAAAGCAGCAAAACACCAGCCACCAAGACCCAACCGCATTCAGGCAGCCTGAAAACCGAAAGCGCCAACGAAGCACAACCAAACATCCCGCAAACCGCTGCACAAACGCCCACCCCCGCGCCCAAAAAATCCCCCCGCAAAAAACGCACCACCACAACACGCGATGCCGACTCAGGCAGCCTGAAAACCGCAGACTTCAACGAAGTTAAAACAAACGAAGTGAGCTTCGGCGAAGCCCAAAGCGAACACATCAGCGAATCCCAAACCGATGCCACCCCCTTCCCCGCCTTTGCTGCCGAAAATTGGACAGCCATCGCCGAGCGCATCAGCAAGCAAGTCTCTGCCGCACGCATGTTGTTAGACCACACCGCATGGGTGGACTACCAAGACGGCGAATTGCGCCTAGCCATCGTCTCCGAAAAAACCAAAAACATAACCAAAAAAGAATATTTTGACCGCATCGCCAGCGCATTAAGCGAAGCCTACCAAATCCCCGTGCGCATCCAAACCCAACCCTTTGCCGATGGCAACGACTGGGAAACGCCCGCCATGCACCGCAGCCGCCTCGCAGCCGAAAACCGCGCCCAAGCCCAAGCGCTGATGGAACAAGACCCCACCTTGCAAGCCATCCAAAAGCAATTTGGTGCAACATGGGATAGCGAAAGCATCGCATTAAACGCATAGGCAGCCTGAAAACCATCAGCCTAGCCGTTTTAACTCCGCTGAACTTCATTTCAGGCTGCCTAACGCCAACCATATCATTCGCAAACTCATCCAACCACCATGCTCCAAACCGACAACCTAACCACCCAAGCCCAACCACGCCTGATAGCCGCACAAAATCTCTCCGCCCAAGAAGAGCAGCTAGAACGCGCCCTGCGCCCCAAAACCTTAGCTGACTACATCGGGCAACACAAAGCCAAAGAGCAGCTTGCCATCTTTATCGCCGCCGCCAAAAAGCGCAGCGAAGCGCTGGACCACAGCCTACTCTTCGGACCGCCAGGCTTAGGCAAAACCACGCTTGCCAACATCATCGCCCGCGAGCTGGGCGTAAACCTGCGGCAAACATCAGGCCCCGTGCTGGAACGCGCGGGCGACCTCGCTGCCCTGCTCACCAACCTAGAACCGCACGACGTGCTGTTTATCGACGAAATCCACCGCCTCAGCCCCGTGGTGGAAGAAATCCTCTACCCCGCCATGGAAGACTATCAGCTAGACATCATGATCGGCGAAGGCCCCGCCGCCCGCTCCGTCAAAATAGACTTGCCGCCGTTCACGCTCATCGGCGCCACCACCCGCGCAGGCATGCTCACCAACCCGCTGCGCGACCGCTTCGGCATCGTCGCCCGCCTAGAATTTTACGAAACCCGTGATTTAGCCACCATCGTCGCCCGTTCCGCCCAGCTGCTCAACATGGATTTAGACGAACGCGGCGCATTAGAAATCGCCCGCCGCAGCCGAGGCACGCCCCGCATCGCTAACCGCCTGTTGCGCCGCGTG
Source organism: uncultured Kingella sp. (assembly GCA_963529725.1). GTDB lineage: Bacteria > Pseudomonadota > Gammaproteobacteria > Burkholderiales > Neisseriaceae > Kingella_B. The sequence continues at coordinate 21,892 of CAUSAW010000006.1, forward strand.
CGCGACTACGCCGAAGTCAAACACACAGGCAGCATCACCGCCCCCATCGCCGATGCCGCCCTTTCCATGCTGGATGTGGACAAAATCGGGCTAGACATGATGGACAGAAAATTCCTAGAAGCCGTGTTGCACAAATTTAGCGGCGGGCCCGTTGGGCTAGACAACATCGCCGCCGCCATTGGCGAATCCACCGACACCATCGAAGACGTGATAGAGCCCTATCTCATCCAACAAGGCTTCCTGCAACGCACCCCGCGCGGGCGCATGGCAACCACCTGCGCGTTTGCCCACTTCGGCTTAACCGTGCCCGAATAAGCCCAAGCCCGCTGAACTTCGTTTCAGGCTGCCTTATCAGCCAAAAACCCTTGCAATACACACCATGGAGCGTCGGCGGCTCGCCGACATTTTCCCAACAAACAATTTCAGGCTGCATCAAGAGGCAGCCTGAAAACCCCATCCCCATTTTCAGGCTGCCCCATGCTCCTATTCCTAGACTTCGACGGCGTACTCCATTCCGCCTACGCCTTTCGCCAAGAACAAATGTTCAGCCAAATCCCCATCTTTGAACGATTTTTCAGGCAGCCTGAAAACGCCCGCATCCAATTCGTCATCTCATCCACATGGCGCAGCGGGCGCGACCTTGCCGCCCTACGCCGCCCCTTCTCCCCCGACATCGCCCAGCGCATCATCGGCAAAACCCCTGAACACGTCGCCACCAGCCCCATCGCCACGCGCGAGCAAGAAATCCTGCACTACCTAGACGACAACCTTATCCCCAACGAACCCTGGCTCGCCCTAGACGACGCGCGCAGCTACTTCCACCACCACAGCCAGCGCGTCCACTTCTGCACCGCAGGCACAGGGCTAACCGAACGCGACCTGCCCGAACTTTCGCAACTGATTCACCGCATAGCAAACCACTTTCAGGCAGCCTGAAACACCGTTGCGCCACGCCAAACCCGTTTACACAACTAACCACAAAGGAACACACCATGACCACCCCACAATCCCCCCTATTCAACGAACACGCGCTCAACACCATCATCATAGAAGCCAACATCACGCAGCCTGAAAACATCCCCGCTGCCTGCCGCGCCGCACAACAAGCCCTTACCAACGTGCAACAACAATTCCCCAACGACCAACTCGGCATGACCATCGCCTTCGGCGCAAATTACTGGGGAAGCCTGAAACACAACGAAGCCCCCGATTTGAAAAACTTCCCAGGCTACGGCAAAGGCGCAACCCACGCTCCCGCCACCCAGCACGACCTGCTCATCCACATCCAATCGCAAAACCACGACACCAACTTCACCCTAGCCCTAGCCGTACTCGCCGCATTTGGCGACAGCATCGCCGTGCAAAACGAAACCCACGGCTTCCGCCGCCACCAAGACCGCGGCTTAGACGGCTTTGTGGACGGCACCGAAAACCCCACAGGCGAAGAAGCCATCAGCAACTTCGGGCTCAACGAACACGGCGGCAGCTACGTGCTCATCCAACGCTATCTGCACAACCTCGCCAAATGGGATGCCTACACCGTCGCCCAGCAAGAAGAAAGCATCGGGCGCAGCAAAGAGAGCAACGAAGAATTCCCCAAAACAGAACGCCTGCCCGCATCCCACCTTGCCCGCACCAACATCAAAGAAAACGGCAAAGGGCTCAAAATCATCCGCCGCAGCCTGCCCTACGGCACCGCATCAGGCGAACACGGACTCGCCTTCATCGCCTACGCTGGCAAACTGCGCAACATAGAAATCCAACTGCAACATATGTTTGGCGACAGCGAAGACGGGCTAACCGATCTCCTGCTAGAACGCATCTCCACCGCCATCAGCGGCGCGTATTACTACGCCCCCAGCGTAGAGCGACTGCAAAACTTGTAAAACCATTTTCAGGCTGCCTTATCCCATTTAGGCAGCCTGAAAACGAGTTTCTGCGAAGCTAAAACATACAATCACAACCACCATGCACATCCGCCCCGCCACAGTCGCCGACATCCCCGCCCTAGCCAGCCTAGACCAGCAAACCAACCCCCACCCATGGACAGCCAACCAATTTCAGGCTGCCCACCACCCCCCCATCCGCACCCTACTCATCGCCGAACACGACCAGCAAATCATCGGCTACATCGCATGGCAACACATTCAAGACGAAATCGAACTCCACCTTATCGCCACCGCCCCTGCCCACCGCCGGCAAAGCATCGCCAGCCAACTCTTGCAACAGCTCATCGCCACCGCCCGGCAACACCGCGCCCGCATCATCCTAGAAGTCCGCGCCAGCAACCACACCGCCCAAGCCCTATACCGCAAACACCAATTCACCCCCATCGCCACCCGCAAAAACTACTACGGCAACGAAGACGCCATCATCATGGAGAAAACATGCTAAACAGCCGCTATATCCACCTACACCAAGCCCTAGGACTGGGCAGCATGTGGCTCAATCAACGCGCCCACATCTCCGCCCCCAAAGGCAGCCTGAAAGCCGAAGGCTTCAACGGAGTTAAAACGAGTGCAACAAACTTCGGCGAAGCCAGAACCGAATACGCCGACCAAACCAAACCGAGCGCAACAAGTTTTGACCAAGCGCAAACAAACGAACCCCAAACCACGCCCACAACATCCCCACACCCCAGCACCCACCTACCCCACGGCAACGCCCTAGCCAAAATCCGCCAACGCAACACCTCCAGCCAAACCGCGTCAACCACCCAACCCAACCCATCCGAGCAACCACAACCCCTTTTGCACACCCCCGCCCCCCATCCCGCCAAACTGCTGATATTAAGTGTCTGCCCATCCGTGGACGACATGGCAGCAGGCAAACTATTCAGCGGCGCAGACGGCGAAATGCTGCACAACATGCTCAAAGCCATTGCGCTCCCCCCCGCGCAAGCCCATTTCAGCACATGGCTCAAAAACAGCCCCGACTTCAACCCCCGCCCCGACGAACAAACCATCATCGCCGCCGCCCCCAGCATCGCGCAAGAATGGCAGCAAACCCAAGCCCAAGCCATGCTGCTGCTGGGCGACTTCTTCCACCGCCCCGAAGTCCAAACCGCGCTCAACAACATCGCCCCCGCTAGCGCGCGCTACCACATCCCCCACCCCATGCGCCTCGCCAGCAACCCCCAACTCAAACGCAGCGCGTGGGAAACCCTGCAACAACTCCAAGCCGCGCTAAAATAATTTGACAACCCACGCAAAACCCACCATAATGCGCGACTTCTTTCCCCGATAGCTCAGTCGGTAGAGCGACGGACTGTTAATCCGCAGGTCGCTGGTTCGAGCCCAGCTCGGGGAGCTAAAAAAGCCAAGTTTTTCGGAACTTGGCTTTTTCTCGTTAGGATTATTTAGACTGGCACAATGGCATTCAAACAAGCCGTGTCATGCAACAAAATAGCAAAGCTAACTCCCTATTTCGCCACTTCCACACCGCTTTTCATCTCGCCATAAACTTGCGTATTGCCCGAGCCTGCCGTATTCGCACAAGCTGCCAATGCCAAAGTTGCCAGCGTTAAAGCTAAAATTTTCTTCATAACGATTCCTTTCAAATAAAAAACACATTTTCAGGCTGCCCCAGCATAACCGCAAAGGCAGTCTGAAAACCCTTTTACGACAGCGCCGCTTTCAACGCCTTGTTTACATCCCCCATATCCGCCTTGCCCGCCAAGCGCGTTTTCAGCAACCCCATCGCCTTGCCCATATCCGCCATGCCGCTTGCGCCCGTTTCCGCAATGGCGTTGGCAACTTCCGCCGCAATCGCATCCGCCGACAACATCTCAGGCAAATAGCCTTGCAACACGGCAATTTCCGCGTTTTCCTTGTCTGCCAAATCCGTGCGCCCTGCATCGGCGTAGATTTTGGCACTGTCTTTGCGCTGCTTAATCATTTTGCCGATAATGGCTTGCACTTTGGCATCGTCCGCCTCAATGCGCTCATCCACTTCAAACTGCTTAATCGCCGCGTTCACCAAACGAATGGTGGACAACGTTTCGCTGTCTTTGGCTTTCATCGCGGCTTTCATGTCTTCGGTTAATTTTGCTTTTAAAGTCATTTGCTTTTTCCTTATAACTTTTTTCTTGTAAACAAAAACACCGCAAACTCAAACGCTTGCGGTGGTTTATTCAATACGGCGAAACGGCAACCTATTTTCAGGCTGCCAAAACGCGATCAGTACAATTTAGGTGGCAACTGTTGGCTGCGCAGGCGTTTTTGCAAGCGTTTAACGGCTGCAGCTTTTTTGCGTTTGCGTTCAGTTGTTGGTTTTTCGTAGGCTTCGCGCGCGCGCAATTCAGTCAAAAGACCCGTTTTTTCAATCGCACGTTTAAAGCGACGCATCGCAACTTCAAAAGGTTCGTTTTCTTTTACTTTAATAGAAGGCATTGTTTTTATCCTATAAAAAAATTGGGTTGAAATAAATTTGTATCAAAATGGTTTTTCAGGCTGCCTGAAAGGACGAGATACCGCGCCCCAATGATGCAAACATCACCTCCAAACTCAATCAGCATCGTGCATGCCGCGAATACCGCAAAAAATTAAGCCGTTTAAACAACGGCATATCTAAATCAAACGCAGGCGATTATCGCAGCGCGGCGGGGTTTTGTCAATGCGAAAACGGTTTACCGCTTGCCCGCCAAGCCGTTTGTCTATGCCATGACAGCGCAAAGCAAAGGCGCAAGGCAGCCTGAAAACCAGTTTTGCGCTAAAATACGCCTTTTTCAAAAATCAACAAAGGCACACAAAAATGACCCACGCCACCACACCGCTTATCCAAATCACACCACAAGACTTGCCCCTGCACTGCGATGGCTCAGTTGCCACGCACCACGCATGGAACGGGCATCCGCGCGTGTTTTTGCCCATTCAAAGCAACGGCAAAATAGAATGCCCCTACTGCGGCACCATCTACAAACTAGACGGCGAGCTGCCCCACCACCACGCCCCCACTCAAACAGGTGGGCACTGATATGAACACCCCACGCGTAACCCCCATAGACCGCCCCAAGCTGGTTTTGCCCAACAACGGCGACAAACTTTTGCTGCATTCATGCTGCGCACCCTGCTCGGGCGAAGTGATGGAAGCCTTGCTCGCCAGCGGCATTGATTACACCATTTATTTTTACAACCCCAACATCCATCCGCTCAAAGAATACGAAATCCGCAAAAATGAAAACATCCGCTTTGCCGAGCAACACGGCGTGCCGTTTATTGATGCGGATTACGATGTGGACAACTGGTTTGAACGCGCCAAAGGCATGGAGTACGAGCCTGAGCGCGGCATCCGCTGTACCATGTGTTTTGATATGCGGTTTGAGCGCACCGCGCTGTATGCCCACGAGCATGGTTTTCCTGTGATTTCCAGCAGCTTGGGCATTTCGCGCTGGAAAAACATGGCGCAGATTAACGACTGCGGGCATCGGGCGGCGGCGAAATATCCCAATATCGTGTATTGGGATTTTAACTGGCGCAAAGGCGGCGGCTCGGCGCGCATGATTGAAATCAGCAAGCGCGAGCATTTTTATCAGCAGGAATACTGCGGCTGCGCGTATTCGCTGCGCGACACCAACGCATGGCGGCGCGAAAAAGGGCGCGAGCCGATTAAAATCGGCGTGAAATATTACGGCGACGACGAAACGTCTGATCAAAACGAAGGGCGGTAGTTTTCAGGCTGCCGTTGTTATCAGCGCAAAAGGCAGCTTTTCAGGCTGCCTATGCTCATAACGATAAGGCAGCCTGAAAACTATTTCGCCCGCTGCACAATATGCTCAATCGCCGCCGTGGCGCAATGCAAACCAAAGCTCGCCGTTACCAACATACTCGCGCCGTAGCCCGCGCAGGATAAGCCTTGCGGTGCGGCACCGTTTAGCGCGTTATCCGTTTTCAGGCTGCCTTGTGGCGTTTCACAGGCTTGGGCGATTTGCGGCGGCGTGATTTGTTCACGCGAATATACGCAAGGCACGCGCATTTTGCCTTCGCGCGCAAAGCCGTGTTTTTTGCGCAAGGTGTAGCGCAGATTAGACAGCAGCGGGTCGTGCGTGGTTTGGCTTAAATCGGCGGTTTCAATCAGCGCGGGATTGCGTTGCCCGCCTGCGCCGCCGCTCACGATAAACGGCTGCTTATGGCGCACAAAATGCGCCGCCATCGCGGTTTTAACGCGCACTTGGTCAATCGCGTCGATCACAAAATCAAAAGGCAGCCTGAAAATTTCGGCTAGGTTGTTCTCGTCCACAAAATCTTCAATTTCAATCACTTGGCAATCGGGGTTGATTTGGGCGATGCGCTCGCGCAGGGCGGTTACTTTGGCTTTGCCAAAATCGGGTGTGAGCGCGTGGATTTGGCGGTTCACGTTGGATTCGGCGATGTTGTCCAAATCAATCAGCGTGAGCTTGCCGATGCCGCTGCGGGCGAGCGCTTCCACCGCCCACGAGCCAACGCCACCCACGCCCACCACGCAAACGTGTGCTTGTTGCAAGGCGTGTAAACTGTGTTCGCCGTAAAGGCGTGCGATACCGCCAAAGCGGCGTTGAGTGTGTGTTTCCATGTTGTTTTTCCGTAATTTGCCGACAAGATTAGCTGGTTTTGGATTATACTGTATCTGTAGTATCTTTATCGTGAACCCATATCTATAAGGAGTGTGTATGTATAAGCATATCGTTGTGGCTGTTGATGGTAGTAGAACTTCTTTGAATGCGTTGCAACACGCGTCTAGCCTTGCGGTTGCGGGCAATGCGCGTTTAACGCTGGTTACGGTGGCAAACCCGAGCGAATACATGACGCTGGCGCCTGAATTTTTGCAACACGATAGCTATGAAGCGGCGGCAGTTGCAGGCGGCAACGAAGTGTTAGCCGAGGCGCGCGAAGCAGCGAAAAATGCGGGCGTGGCAGATGTGCAAGCGCATTTGTTGGTGTCGTCCAAAGGCGCGAAAGAAATGGCGCAGGGTTTGGTGGATTATGCAGACAGCCATGGTGCGGATTTGATTGTGATTGGTACACACGGCCGCACGGGTTTGATGCATTTGCTGATGGGCAGCTTCGCGGAAACGGTGATGCGCCAAAGCCATTTGCCTTTGCTGGTGATTCGCAGCGTGTATAGTGAAGATGAGGCGGATGAAAGCACAAACGACCGCGAAGAATTTTCGTCTTCGGCGATGTAACGCGATTGCCATATAGAGTAGGCAGCCTGAAAACGGGAAAAACACGTTTCAGGCTGCTTTTGTCATAATCCTTTTGATGATTGCACCACCATGCTCCGTTCTCTTGCGCTTTTCGCCATCCGCTTGTATCAACGTTATTTGTCGCCCAAAAAAGGGTTTAGTTGCGCCTATCGCTTGGTGTATGGCGGCTGCGGCTGCTCGGGCGTGGGCTATCGGCTGATTCGGCGCTATGGCGTGTTTTCAGGCTGCCGTTTGCTGCGTTTGCGCTTGGCGCGTTGCCGTTTTGCTTATGTGCATTATTGCGCCGCTGCCAAGCCGTCTTCGCCAGCGATTAAACGGGTAAACGGCATGGCGTATTACCAGCGCGGCGATTGCGTGCCGTGCGATGGCGGCTGCTTGGATGCGGGCGGCGGTGATGCTTGCAGCTTGGATCTGCCCGACGCTTGCGATTGCGCCCATGCCAAAAGCGCCTTGGGCGACTGCGTGGATGCCTGCCCGTGCGACACCAAATCATCACGCGCGTGCAACACCTTAAACCATTACGCCAACGCCTGCCCATGCGATTTGCTTGATGCCTGCGATGCAAGAGACTGCGGGCGCAAGGACGACGAAGGCAGCGAACCCAAACGCAAACCGATTCGGATGCCGAATTTGCGCTGAATCGCTAAATTAAGATTTTCAGACTACCTATGGTTGATGCGAAATAGGCAGCCTGAAAATGCCTTTTCCCATTTCAGGCTGCCTTACGAACAGAACAACAGCGTTATTCCCACTCAATCGTAGCAGGCGGTTTACCGCTCACGTCATACACCACACGGTTAATCCCGCGCACTTCGTTAATAATGCGATTGGACACGCGCCCCAGCAGCGCATACGGCAGCTCCGCCCAATGCGCCGTCATAAAATCGCTGGTAATCACCGCCCGCAAAGCCACCACATAATCATAAGTGCGCCCATCACCCATCACGCCCACCGACTTCACCGGCAAAAACACCGCAAACGCTTGGCTGGTCAAGTCATACCAAGATTTACCGTTCTCATCAGTCGTATTACGCAATTCCTCAATAAAAATTGCGTCCGCTTGGCGCAGCAAATCCGTATATTCGCGCTTCACCTCGCCCAAAATGCGCACGCCCAAGCCCGGGCCGGGGAACGGGTGGCGATACACCATTTCGCGCGGCAAGCCCAACGCCACGCCCAACTCGCGCACCTCGTCTTTAAACAAATCGCGCAAAGGTTCCAGCAGCTTCAAATTCATGTTTTCAGGCAGCCCACCCACATTGTGATGCGATTTGATGGCGTGCGCCTTTTTCGTTTTCGCCCCCGCCGATTCAATCACATCAGGGTAAATCGTCCCCTGCGCCAACCATTTTGCCTGCGTTAATTTTTTCTCTTCCACATCAAATACTTCAATAAATTCCGCGCCAATGATTTTGCGTTTTTGCTCAGGGTCGGTAACGCCCGCCAGCTTCGCCATAAACTGCGCGCTCGCGTCCACATGCACCACCTTCACGCCCAAATTTTGCGCAAACATCTGCATCACATTTTTGCCCTCATCCAAGCGCAACAAACCATGATCCACAAACACGCAAGTCAATTGGTCGCCAATGGCGCGATGAATCAACGCCGCCGCCACCGAGCTGTCCACCCCGCCCGACAAACCCAAAATCACTTCATCATTGCCCACCTGCTCGCGAATTTTCACCACCGCCTCGTCAATATAATTCGGCATCGTCCAGCTTGGATTTGCCGCGCAAATATCCAGCACAAAACGGTTAATCAGCGCGCGCCCCTGTTTGGTGTGGGTAACTTCGGGGTGGAACTGGATGCCGTAAAAACGCTTGGCGCTGTTTTCCATAATGGCAACAGGGCAAGAAGGCGTATGCCCCGTGATGCGAAAACCCTCAGGCAGCCTGAAAACCTTATCGCCGTGGCTCATCCACACGTCCAGCGTATGCGGCGCATCTTCAATACCGCGCGTTAAATCGCCCTCTTCCGTGTGCACCTGCGCATAGCCAAACTCGCGCTGATTGCCCGCCTGCACCTCGCCACCCAAATGGTGCGCCATAAACTGCATGCCATAGCAAATCCCCAGCACCGGCACGCCCAAATCAAACAGCCCCGTATCCGCCTGATAATCCGAGTCGTACACTGAATTGGGCCCGCCCGATAAAATAATCCCTTTTGGATTGAAGGCTTTAATCTCATCAAGCGGCATATCATAAGGATGCAGTTCGCAATATACATGCGCTTCGCGCACGCGGCGGGCAATCAGCTGGGTTACTTGCGAGCCGAAGTCTAGGATAAGGATTTTGTCTTGGGTCATGATGTTTACTTTTGAAGGAAAAAAGAAAGAATTGTGGCGCGATTGACAACACAATAATCCGCTAAAAAACAGGGGTATTTTAACATAGCAGATAGAAATTCAGGGGGCATGAATCGTGGCACACAAAAAAGAACACTCGCTTGATTTTTTATAACAAATTGTTTTTGCTAAACAATTAAACAAAACATAAACACAATTGAGCCTAAACCGCCGCATCAATGCAAAAATATCTCATTATTGATAATAACCAAAATATTGCCCGCATATAGCCCGCGCCCAGTTTTTGCCTTTACTAAATAAGACGCTAGTTTTATAATTTTCCCCTAGTTTCTAGGCAGCAAAACAAACCAGCAAATCAAATTTGTACTGGCTAGTGGGAACCTGGTAACGAATAGGTATCACAGAAATATGCCTTTGCTTATTTTGGTTAAACCGCTATCTTGCGGTATAAATTTTGTTTAAATTTCACGGAGTTTTATCATGAACTATGAAAGTGCAGTATCAGAATTATTGAATGTTGATGGCGCGTTGGCTGCTGCCGTTGTGGACTTTGCGAGCGGCATGTTGTTGGCTGGTAACGGTACTTCTGGCATTGATTTGGAAATCGCTGCCGCAGGTAACACCGAAGTGATGCGCGCTAAAATGAAAACCATGCAAATGCTTGGTTTGAAAGACAGCATTGAAGACATCTTGATTACTTTGGGCAAACAATACCACTTGCTGCGCCCATTGGCTAAACACGAAGGCTTGTTCCTTTACACCGTGTTGGATCGCTCTAAATCTAACTTGGCTTTGGCTCGCCGCGCTTTGATTGACACAGAACACCACTTGGATGCTTAATTTAAGCGTTTAACAAATCCAAAACCGAGTGATTTTTCGCTCGGTTTTTTTGCGACTCAATCAGGCATAGAATAAAAAATCTAGTAAATCAACAACAAGTCTTTAGCAAATGAAGCAAGCGGCGCATTTTGCTGCATTTTGTGGATATTTTGCTAGACTTTTGCGCTTAATTTCGCCAAAATCGCACTTTTTGCGCTGCACAAATAGATGCGTCAATCGCAATAGATTTTACTTAAAACTGCGTTTCAGGCTGCCTGAAACCCTCTCTTTATTTTCTGATAGGAATTGCTCAAATGGATTTACGCAAACTCAAAAAACTGATCGATCTGGTTGAAGAATCTGGTATTGCTGAAATTGAAGTAACCGAAGGCGAAGAGAAAGTTCGCATCACGCGTAGCGTTGCCGCGCCTGCTATGCAAACGGTTTATGCGCCTGCTGCGCCCGTTCAGACTGCTGTTGCCGCGCCTGCACCATCGGCTGCGCCTGCTGTGGCTGAATCTGCGCCTGCCGTGCGCGATTTATCCAACGCGCAAAAATCGCCAATGGTGGGCACGTTCTACCGCGCTGCCAGCCCTTCTACGCCTGTGTTTGTGGAGGTGGGGCAAACGGTGAAAGCGGGCGACACGCTGTGCATTATTGAAGCGATGAAGCTGATGAACGAAATTGAAGCGGAAAAATCAGGCGTGGTGAAAGAAATTTTGGTGGAAAACGGTCAACCTGTGGAATTTGGCGAGCCGCTGTTTATCATTGAATAAGCGGTTTTAGCTTCGTAGAAACTCGCGTTGCTCGTTTTAACTCCGTTGAAGCCTGCGGCTTTCAGGCTGCCTTAACCCTATCCAACAAGGCTAAAACCATGCGGCAAAAATACCCTTTTTTCTATCTTTCCACGCAAACGCGCGATCTGCGTATCTCGGTTTGCCAAGGCTGCAGTCCGCTGGATTATTTTGATTTGGAAGATTTGCTTGCCCATCTTTATGATAATGGGGAATATTTTGTTGTATTAGGTTATATGCCCTCTGCCAAGCAAAATCACAACTATATCCAAACCACGTTGGAAGACGATGACAATCCCCAAAGCCGCTATCTTTTGGAAACGCGCATTTGGGAACAAAACGGCGATTTTAAACACTACCGCCGCTTCGCTGAGCCTCGCCAAACCATGGCGGAATTTAAGCAGTTTGCAGAATCGCAAACGCCAACGGATTTGGCGCGATGGGAAGACGTTACCGCTGAATTTGCCGATTAGTTAAGCCTTCGCTTTTCAGGCTGCCTGAAATGGCTGTTTAAAACGACTGGCTGGCAATCAGTTAAACAATGAGCCAATGGCGCATCCTAAGCTGTTCTCGTTCACCAACATTCCAAGCGCAATGCGCTTTTCCATTCAAAACACATTTAGGCAGCCTGAAAACGCTTGCGCGGTGCCGTTCGCGCATCGCTTCAACCAACCCATCAACCCCAAAGGCGTTACCCTGCCCCGATAATCTAGGAAAAAGTTATGTTAAAGAAAGTTCTTATCGCCAACCGTGGCGAAATTGCTTTGCGCGTATTACGCGCTTGCCGCGAGATGGGCATTGCTACCGTTGCTGTGCATTCCGAAGCGGATAAAGACAGCTTGCACGTTAAGCTGGCAGACGAAAGCGTGTGCATTGGCCCTGCGCCCAGCCCGCAAAGCTATTTGCACATTCCATCCATCATTGCCGCTGCTGAAGTAACGGGCGCGGATGCGATTCACCCTGGCTATGGTTTTTTGGCTGAAAACGCTAATTTTGCCGAGCAAGTGGAAAATTCGGGTTTCGTATTTATTGGCCCACGCGCCGATACCATCCGTTTGATGGGCGACAAAGTTTCCGCCAAAAAGGCGATGATTGAAGCGGGCGTGCCATGCGTGCCAGGGTCGGATGGGGCGTTATCGGGCGTGCCCAGCGAGATTTTGAAAACGGCGGATAAGGTGGGCTTCCCTGTGATTATCAAGGCATCGGGCGGCGGCGGTGGGCGCGGTATGCGCGTGGTGGAAAAGAAAGAAGATTTGCTCAAAGCCGTAGAAATGACCCGCGCCGAAGCGGAAGCGGCGTTTGGCAACCCGATGGTGTATATGGAACGCTTTTTGCAGCGCCCGCGCCATGTGGAAGTGCAAGTGTTGGCGGATGAGCACGGCAATGCGATTTATTTGGGCGAGCGCGATTGCTCCATGCAACGCCGTCATCAAAAGATTATTGAAGAAGCCCCTGCGCCGTTTATCACGCCTGCGGAGCGCAAGAAAATTGGCGAAGCGTGTGTGGCAGCGTGTAAACGCATTGGCTATCGCGGCGCGGGCACGTTTGAGTTTTTGTATGAAGACGGCGAGTTTTTCTTTATTGAGATGAACACGCGCGTGCAAGTGGAGCATCCTGTAACCGAGCTGATTACGGGTGTGGACATTGTGCAGGAGCAACTGCGCGTGGCGGCGGGCTTGCCGTTGCAATACAAGCAAAAAGACATTGTGATTGAAGGGCATGCGTTTGAATGCCGCATCAATGCGGAAGACCCGTACACCTTTATCCCCAGCCCTGGGGTGATTGAAAGCTGCCATTTACCTGGTGGCTTTGGCATCCGCGTGGACAGCCATATTTATCAGGGCTACCGCATTCCGCCCAACTACGATAGCCTAATCGGCAAAATTTGCGTGCATGGCAAAGACCGCGCGCAAGCGATGGCAAAAATGCGCGTGGCGATGGCGGAATTGACCGTGGACGGCATTAAAACCAATGCACCGTTACACCGCGAGCTGTTTAACGACACGGGCTTTGCGCAAGGCGGCGTGAGCATTCATTATTTGGAGCATTGGCTAGAAGAGCGCAAAGCGGGAATGCGCAGCGATAAATAGGCTTAGCGATGAATAGGCAGCCTGAAAATGGAAAATGGTTTTGGCTTTGCTAAAATCTGATTTATCCGTTTTCAGGCTGCTTTTTGATTGGGCTGGATAGGGCAGCCTGAAAACGCCCTGCAACCTGTGGCAAGGATATGTTTATGAACCGCCCTTTTTTTCGCAGCATTGCGCTCACGCTCGGTTTTACCCTGCTGCTGCATCCTTTTTTGGATTTGAAGCACCTGCTTTTTGAGTTTGACAGCAAGTCCATGCTGGAAATTTACGATATGGAGCAACGCGAAGCGAATAGCCGTACCGTTTTCATCATTGATATGCTCACGCAAACCATCATCCCCCTAATCATCGCCTGCATCGTTGTCCAAACCACTCAAATCGCCCAGCGAGCCCGCAACAAAGCCACGCTTTATCTGATTGCGGGCGCAAGCATGGTTATCCTATGCAAGCATTTCGCGCCTTTTCGGGATGCTTTTGTTGTGGACAACCGCCTGATTACCTATTGTGATTTCATCGGCTATCCCCTGCTGCTGATTGGCGTTTTCAGGCTGCTGTTTACGCTCGCACCGCGCGATGATGCAGTGTCCAATCAACCGATTATCGCGCTGTTCGGCTATGCCGTTGTGGTTACGCTGGGCTTGGCTTATGTCATTGCCAAAACGTTGCAGCACACCAACGAAACTATTATGTCTGAATGGCTGAGCATTCCGCTTGCCATTGTTATCGCTGGTATTTTGGTGCACCAAACCCAGCTGCGCTACCGCATCCGTTCCGATATTGATGTACTTTGGATTGCGTTTGCCATCGGCGGCTCGTTAATTGTGGCGCTGGGTAGCTGGCTGCCGTTTCAGTTATTTGACTCCTTCCACCAAAAACCAACCGCGTTGTTAGATACTATCTTGCGCGTCTACGCCATCGTCAATCTCATTAGCCGAATCATGCTGGGCGCGGCGCTGTTGCATTTATTGCTAACGCTTGCGCCCAAAGAAGCCACATTGGCAGCCTGAAACCCCATTCACACAACTTACCCCGAGACCCCACCATGAAAGCCATGATACTAGCCGCAGGGCGCGGCGAACGAATGCGCCCGCTCACCGACCACACCCCCAAGCCATTATTGCCCGCAGGCGGCGAACCGCTCATCGGCTGGCACTTGCGCCGCCTTAAAGCCGCAGGCATTAGCCAAATCGTGATTAACCACGCATGGCTGGGCGCGCAAATTGAAGCCACGCTGGGCGACGGCGCGGCATATGGCGTACACATCGCCTATTCGCCCGAAGGCGGCAAGGGCTTGGAAACCGCAGGCGGCATTGCCACCGCACTGCCCTTGCTGGGCGACGCGCCGTTTCTGGTGATTAACGGCGATGTACTCACCGATATTGATTTTCAGGCTGCCGCACGCATTGCCGCCACGCTGCCCCAAAGCGGCAAGCTCGCCCATTTGTGGCTGGTGCCCAACCCGCCGCATCATCCCAATGGCGATTTTGGGCTGGATGACAACGGCAGCGTCCACGCCAGCGCGGCGGTTGGCACAAGCGCCACATTCAGCGGCGCAGGTGTGTATCTGCCCGAATTATTCCGCCACACCCCGCCGCATCAGCCCGCCAAACTCGCTCCACTGCTGCGCCAAGCCATGCAGCAAAACCAAATTTCAGGCTGCCTACACAACGGCTTGTGGCTGGATGTGGGCACGCCCGAGCGTTTAGCCGAAGCGGATAGCATTGTGCGCCAACAGTTTGAGATAAATTAAGGCAGCCTGAAACGAAGTTCAGCGTAGCTAAAACGCCAAACTGTTTTTCAGGCTGCCTGAGCCATCCCTATAATCAGGCAGCCTGAAAACAATATAACCCATTTACCTTTTAGAAAAGGAATCCCCATGCTCTCCCAAGCCCACGCAACCGTCAAACAACTCATCGCCCAATTCCAAGCCCACTCATCCAACTATCTCTCGCCCAAATACCAAGAAGCTGAAGTGCGCGCCGACTTTATCGACAAACTCTTCACCGCGCTGGGCTGGGACGTGGCGCACGATTATCAGAAAAACCCCTACGCCCAAGAAGTCAAAGTAGAAAAAGCCCAACGCCAAGCCGATGCCGCATCGCAAAAACGCGCCGACTACGCCTTCTCCCTCGCCCCCGACTACAAAACCGTGCAGTTTTTCGTAGAAGCCAAAAAGCCCAGTTTAACCCTGCGCCAAAACCGCGACGGCTACTTCCAAACCGCCAAATACGGCTGGAACGCGCAAACAGGCGTATCCCTGCTCACCGACTTTGAAGAAATCGTCATCATTGACTGCCGCGCCAAGCCCGACTTTGACACCATTCTGCAAAACGAATTGCGCTACTTCAAATACACCGACTTGCAAGACGAAGACACCTTCGCCGAGTTCTACTGGCTCTTTTCCCGCGAAGCCGTTGCCGCAGGCAACCTTGCCCGCTACATCGCCGATTTGCCCAAAGCCAAAGGCAGCGGCAAACAACTGCGCCTGCTCGGCGGACGCTACCTTTCCATCGACGACAGCTTTTTAAGCTACATCGACGACATCCGCCTGCACCTTGCCCAAGCCTTCTACCAAAACAACCCCGCGCTCAACTCCTACCAGCTCACCGAAGCCACCCAGCGCACCATCGACCGCCTTGTGTTTATGCGCTTTTTGGAAGACAAGCAAATTGAACCCGAAACCCTGCTCTACAACATCGCCAGCGCAGCCCACCCATGGGCAAAATTCATCGCCGAATGCAAACGGCTAGACACCAAATACAACGGCATCGTCTTCAAACCCCACTTCATCGACCAAAACAGCTTTCTCGGCGCAGACGAAACCGCCTTCCGCGACATCGCCTCCGACCTAGACCACACCAACACCCCCTACGACTTCAACTACATCCCCGTCCACATCCTCGGCAGCATCTACGAGCGTTTTTTGGGCAACATCATCGCCATTGACAACGGCAAAGCCGCGATAGAACAAAAGCCCGAAGTGCGCAAAGCAGGCGGCGTGTTCTACACCCCAAAATACATCGTGGACTACATCGTAGAAAACACAGTCGGCAAAATCATCGCAGGCAAAAACCCCGACTACATCGCCAAGCTCAAATTTGCCGACATCGCCTGCGGCAGCGGCAGCTTTCTCATCGGCGTGTACGACTGCCTGCTGGACTACCACAAAAACTACTACAACCGCTATCCCGACAAAGCCAAATCCGCAGGCTGCCATTTTGACGAAGCCACAGGCACATGGGTGCTCAGCATCAAACAAAAACAGCAGATTCTGCTCAACAATATCTACGGCGTAGACATCGACCTGCAAGCCACCGAAGTAACCCAGCTATCCCTGTTTTTAAAACTGCTGGAAGACGAAACCATGGCAAGCGCCAACGATATGCAAGTGCTGTTTGCCGACAAAATCCTGCCTAATTTAAGCGGCAACATCTGCTGCGGCAACTCCCTAATCGGCTACGAAATCATGGACATCATGGGCAACGAACTCGCCCAAGACGAAGACATCCGCCGCAAAATCAACCCCTTTGATTTTCAGGCTGCCTTTGCCAGCGTATTTGCCGCAGGCGGCTTTGATGCCATAGTGGGCAATCCGCCGTATGTGAAAGAGTACACCGACAAATCCGCCTTTACCCATGTCAAACAAGGACATTTGGCGCATTACTATCAAGGCAAAATGGACTTATGGTATTTCTTTGCCTGCTACGCGCTGGACTTACTCAAAGAAAAAGGACTGCTCGGCTACATCGTGCCAAACAACTGGGTAAGCAACGCAGGCGCATCCATCCTGCGCAACAAAATCATCAACGACAGCAAAATCCGCACGCTGATTGATTTCAACGATTTTATGGTTTTTCAGGCTGCCTCAATCCAAACCATGATTATGCTGCTGGAAAGCAACCGCCAAACAGACGGCTACACCTTCGATAACTATCTGCTGCAACAACAGGAAAAACACACCGCCGAAATCTTGGCGCACGATTTTTCAGGCAGCCTGAAAACGAGTGAAACGAGTTTCAGCGAAGCTAAAACGAGCGAAGCCAAAACAGACGAAACAAATTCTAGCGAAGCAAAAACCATTTTCCGCCACGACAGCCCCAAAATCGTCCGCAAGGAATGGCAGGATAAATTTTTAAAATTTGGTGGCTCTGAAATTGAAACGGTATTAGATAAATTAAAACAAAAACAGAATTTCTATTTAAACGAAAAAATAGAAGTTGCGCAGGGCATTGTGCCTAACCCTGATATTCTTTCAAGAAAATCATATCTAAAATACTATGAAGATAAATCAGAGTACTTTATAGGACAACCAATTTTTGTAGTACCAAAAGATTATTTTTCAAACTTATCTGAAATTGAAAAAAGTTTTTTATGTCCACTATATGAACCGCATGAGTTAGACCGATTTTATTTTCCACAGCATCACAAAAAGGAAATCATATATCTAACCAAAAAGAATGAAACAAATGGAATTGACAATTTAATTAACCATTTACAGAAATTTAAAGAAGTAACAGGAGAACGCAGAGAAACCAAACAAGGAAAGTTAGCCAACTATCATTTACATTGGGC
>CAUSAW010000007.1:0-39401 GCA_963529725.1 uncultured Kingella sp.
AGGGGAAATTCTAACTTAATGTGAATTTCCTGAGTTATCTAGGACAGCCCCAAAAACAATAATAAGTGTGATGCCCAGCGTGGCGATAAAAAAGCGCAAATGAGCAAAAACGCGGTTGTGCCTGCCGTGCCGATTGCTACATCGCGTACAGGGGTTGCTTGTCCAAAGGCATAGCCTGCCGCAAAACACGATGCAAAGCTAAACATCAGCAATAGTGCGAGTTTTAGGGCGATGACGGAATTAAATGAGGCGGTTGTGTGTTGCTGATCAGTGTTCATGTTGGAATCCTCGTTTTCAGGCTGCCTACCCTTGCGCTAAGGCACCCTGCGCCACTTCAAAATCCGAAAAATGATGTTTCACGCCGTGAACATCCTGATAGGTCTCATGCCCCTTGCCTGCAATCAACACAATATCTTGCGCCTTGGCTTGGGCGATGGTTTGTTCAATCGCGGCTTTGCGATCGGGTTCTACCAGCGCGGGCTGTGGCACGGCGGGCAGGATGTCGTTAATGATAGCTTGGGGCTGCTCGGTGCGCGGGTTGTCGCTGGTTACCACCACGCGGTCGGCGAACTGGCTAGCGACTGCGCCCATCAGTGGGCGTTTGCCACGGTCGCGGTCGCCGCCGCAGCCGAATACGCACCAAAGCTGGCTTTCAGGCTGCCGAATTTCGCGCAGAGTGGTTAGGGCTTTTTCCAGCGCATCGGGCGTGTGGGCGTAATCCACCACCACCAGCGGTTTGTTGGGCTGGATAATGCAATCCATGCGCCCTGTGGCGGGGCGGATGTGGGATAACGCGGCTAAGGCAGCCTGAAAATCGTAGCCCGTGGCGCACAACGCGCCCAGCGCGGCGGCAAAGTTTTGCGCGTTAAAACGCCCCAGCAGCTGGGTTTGCACGCTGCCATTGCCCCACGGCGTGACAAGGCTGATGCTCATGCCTTGGTGGCTGGCGGCGAAATGGGTGATGCGGATGTCGGCTTGCTCGTTGAAGCCGTAGGTATAGACTTTCAGGCTGCCGTTGTGTTGTTTGAGCTCGGCGGCGAGTGCTGCGCCGAATGCGTCGTCGCTGTTGATGATGGCGTTTTGCAAGCCTTGCCAGTAGAACAAGCGGGCTTTGGTTGCGCCGTATTCCGCCATGCTGCCGTGGTAGTCCAAATGGTCGCGTGTTAAGTTGGTGAACACGGCGGTGTGGAAGGGCACGCCGTTCACGCGGTATTGCGCCAAGCCGTGGCTGGACACTTCCATGGCGATGTGTTTCGCGCCTTGTTGTTTGAATTGATGAATCAGTGTTTGCACGGCAACGGGGTCGGGCGTGGTGTGCGTGGTTTCTTGCAATGCGCCAAAAAAGCCGTTGCCCACCGTGCCGATGATGGCGCAGCTTGGCGCGCGCTCTAAATCATCAATCGCTTGGGCAAGCCATTGCGTGATGGATGTTTTGCCGTTGGTGCCCGTTACGCCGATGATTTTCAGGCAGCCTGAAAGGTTGTCATACGCTTGCGCTGCCAGCATCCCCGCGCGTTGTTTTAACTCGCTGATGCCTTGGTTGGGCACGCGCCATTGGGACTGCCATTGGAATGCGCCATCGTCATCCCAATACACAAAACTTGCGCCGTTGGCGATGGCATCGGCGATGTAGTCTCTGCCATCGGCATATTCACCTTGGCAGGCGATGAATACATCGTTTGGCTGGATTTTGCGGCTATCAGAATGCAGCATCTGGCAGCCTGAAACGTTGCAGTGCAAAGCGGGAAGAGTGGGATGGGCAGGAGCGGCTTTTTGGCTAAACATGGGAAATCTTCACAAAATAGGTTTTCAGGCTGCCTATGGGATGGGCGCAACGCGTTGAATCGCAACAGCCGCATCATCGGCATAAGGCAGCCTGAAAACCCCTAAAACCATAGTACAACAGCTTAATCATCATTTTCAGGCTGCCTATTAACGAAAAAACCTTCGTAGCACCCAAAGTGCCACAAAGGTCTATTGCATTGGGTTATCGTTTTTTGGCAACGCTTTCGCTGGGCTCAACATTCACATAAGTGGGTTTTACGCCCAGTTTTTTCAGCCCGCCCGCCATAATCTCGCGAAACGCAGGGCCAGCCACCGTGCCACCGTAATAACCTTTGCCGCGCGGTTCGTCAATGCTCACCGCCACAATCAAACGCGGATTTTGCGCGGGCGCAAAGCCCACGAAGCTGGCGCGATATTTATCGGTATAACCGCCTGCGCTGGCTTTGCGCGCCGTGCCTGTTTTGGCGGCAACGTCATAGCCTGGAACTGCGCCATCTTGCCCTGTGCCGCCTTTGCGCGTGATGCTTACCATCATTTCACGCATTTGTTTCGCGGTTTCAGGTTTAATCACTTGCACTCCTTTGGGGGCTTGGGTTTGCTTGTAGATGGTGGCGGGCATCAATTTGCCGCCTGCAGTGAAAATGGTGTAGCCCTGCGCCATTTGCAGCAAATTCGCCGTAATCGCATAGCCATAAGACATCACCGCGCGATCCAGTTTGCTCCATTTGGCAGCAGGTTTAATCGCGCTGCTTTGCTCGCCGCTCACGCCCGAGCCTGTTTTATGCCCAAAGCCTACATCAGAAAAATGCTGATACAAACTTTGGTTGTCATACAACGCCGCGATATGGCTTGTGCCCACGTTAGACGATTTTTGCAAAATGCCTTGCGTGGTGAGCGTGGGGTAATCATGCGTATCGCGAATGGTTTTGTTGCCAATCACATAAGGGCGCGTGTTAAACGAGCTATTGCGCCCAATCTTGCCATCATCCAGCGCCTTGGCGATGATAAAAGGCTTCATCACCGAGCCCAATTCCATCGTTTCGCTCACGGCAAAATTGCGCAAGCTGGTAGCAGGATAGGCTTGATAATAATTGGCATCGTAATCAGGCAAGCTCACCATTGCTAAAATCTCACCTGTTTGCGCATCCAAAACCACCACGCCGCCTGCTTTAGCGTTAAAGTTTTTCAACGTTGCTGCCAGCTGATCATGCGCCAAACGCTGCAAATCCTGATCCACCGACAACACCAAAGTTTCGCCCGATTTTGCTGCCGCGTTTTCAGGCGAATCAATCAATTCAACAATATTATTATGGCGATCGCGCAATACTACTTGTCGCCCATCTTCGCCTGTTAAACGCTGGTTTGCCGCGCGTTCCAAGCCTTCCAAGCCTTCGCCTTTGTCGTTGGCAAAGCCCACAATATGCGAAAACAAATTGCCCGTTGGATAGGCGCGTTCGGTGCGCTCTTCAAAGCGCAAAGAAGGAATATTCAAGGCTTTAAGCGCATCCGCTTCTTCCAAAGAAAGCTCGGTTTTAAATTGCACATATTGGCTAGAACGGTCTTGCAATTTTTGGCGCACTTCGCTTTCAGGCAGCTTTAAAATTTCCGCCAATTTGGCAAATTGCTCCTTGCTGATGGCATTCCAGTTAATCTCATCGCCTTGGCGCTTGGGGGCATAAATGGCACGCGGGTTAAAGGTTGCCACTTTCAAATAACGGCTCACCGCCAAAATCGCGCCGTTGCGATCGGTGATCGTGCCGCGCAGCGCAGGGCTTTTAATGCTGCGCACCACACGGTCTTCGCTAAATTTGCTCAACTCGCTATGGTGTTGCGCTTGCACGCGAAAGCTGTGCCCAACCAATACACAAAACGCGCCACCAATCGCCAGCATCAACCACGATAGGCGTTTGTTGCCCTCTACAACTTGGCGTTTGTTTTCTTCTTTTTGTGCCATGTATGGCTTAAGTTCATTATGGATTAACATCGTTTTCTTCTTAACTGCTTATTTATTTTTAGAAACCTGCATTGATAACAGCATGGATAAAACAACCGTGATGATTGCCAATTGCTTAATAACCAACAGCCACCGTATTTTCCGCTGTTGGCAGCCTCATTTTCATTTTCTCGGCGGCGCGCGCCACTTGTTTGGAATCAGACAGCTTGCTTTGCTCGTAAACCAGCTCGGCATGGTCTTGATTCAACCGTATTTTCTCTTCTTGTCCCTTGCCATAAAGATGCGTTTGCCGCTTAATCCCCATCTGCAAATCGGTTACATACAACGCCGAAAGCGTTACGGAAACCAGCAAAATAAAATTCAATTTAGACATCTTTACATTCCAGTCAATAACATTCAGGCAGCCTGAAAATCAAATTGCCCCGTTGTACGCTCTGCCACACGCAATACCGCAGAACGCGCGCGCGGATTCGCCAAAACTTCCGCTTCGTTTGCCTTAATCGCCTTGCCGATTGCGCACAAAGGCGGTTGCGGCAAATCGGCTTCGCGCACCATCGCCCATTTGGGCAACGGCACATGGCTGGAATATTGGCGAATAAACTGTTTCACCAATCTATCTTCTAGCGAATGAAACGCAATCACCGCCAATCGCCCGCCCGCATTCAAACACTCAACCGCTTGCGGTAAGACCGCTTGGATTTCGTCCAGCTCGCGGTTAATAAAGATGCGAACGGCTTGAAAGGTTCGCGTTGCAGGGTCTTGTCCGCGCTCGCGAGTACGGACGCATTGCGCCGCAATTTGCGCCAGCTTGCGGGTTGTATCAATGGGCGCTTCACTTCTCTGCGCGACAATTGCACGCGCAATCGCGCGACTAAACCGCTCTTCACCATAATTCTTGATTACCTCGTGTATTTCATCTTCGCTGGCAACTGCCAACCAATCCGCAGCCGATTGCCCGCGCGTGGTGTCCATGCGCATATCCAGCGGCGCATCAAAGCGAAAGCTAAACCCGCGCGACGCATCATCAATCTGCGGCGAAGAAATGCCCAAATCAAACAACGCGCCATCAATCTTGGCAACGCCCAATTCATCCAAGGCAGTCTGAAAACAGGCAAAACCGTTATGCACCACACTCACTCGCGCATCTTGCGCTGCTAAATTCTGCGCCACAGCAATCGCCTGCGGGTCTTTATCAAAAACAACCAACCGCCCTTTTTCGCCCAACTTAGACAAAATCAAGCGCGAATGCCCGCCGCGCCCAAACGTGCCATCCACATAAATACCGTTTTTTTGAATATTCAGCGCATCAACAGCCTCATTCAATAAAACGGTTATGTGTTGAAATGGTTCAGGTTTTGCAGCTAAGTTCATAATTGTAAATCTGTTTGGCTCAAATCAAAATCCAGCTCATCAGGGTCAATAGACAAGGCTTTTTCGGTTTCTGCCATTTTTTGTTCCAAGCCCCAAAGTTCTAGCCGATTCACCCGCCCAACCAGCATCACATCTTTGTCAAAATTCACTAAACGGCGCAGGTTTTGCGGCAGCAACACGCGCCCTGCGCTATCTAGTTCCAATGTTTCCGCATTGTGCAGCAGCAAATTTTGATAAAGCTGCAAATTGGGCTTGCCTTTTACGTTGAGCGACAACAACTGTTGCTCCACTTTCTCCCACTCGCCTTCGGGATAAAACAGCAAACGGTCGCGGCTATCCAGCGTGGCAACGATGCGTTGCGTGTCAAAATCGCGCGACAAGGCATCACGAAACTTGGCTGGAATCGCCAATCGTCCTTTGTTATCAAGGGTTAATTCGTGTGAGCCGCGAAACATAACAGAATCTGGTTGAAATTTTGGAATTTGGGAAAGTTTTACCACTTGGCACCACTTTCCCCCACATGGCTACACTATAAGCAAAAAACGGCCGTCGGTCAAATTGTCCAATTAGAATTAACTCTTTAAAAATAGATTGGAATTTCGGCTTACAACGCATTTCAGGCAGCCTGAAAACGCATTTAGGCTGCCTGAAAAAACATGGAAAATTTTTTACCAATAAAAACAAAGCGTGCTCAAAACCACTTCGTTTCGCACGCGCCAACAAAGCCATTTATAATAGCTTTCTCGCTTCACACTTTTACATAACTTAACCTTATGAACTCAACACAAATCCCACATTTGGATAGTAATCAACAACAAGCCAGCGATGCGCTTACGCAGATTATCGCTGCCGAAATCGCCCAGCATGGTGCGATACCGTTTTCGCGTTTTATGGAGCTGGCGCTTTACGCGCCGCAATATGGTTATTACACGGGCGGAGCGCACAAAATTGGCGCGGTGGGCGATTTTATTACTGCGCCTGTGTTGTCGCCCTTGTTTGGGCAAACTTTGGCGCGGCAGATTGCACCGCTGCTGACGCAAACGGCGGGCAATGTGTATGAGTTTGGTGCGGGCACGGGGGCTTTGGCGGTTAGCCTGTTGAACGCGCTTTCAGGCTGCCTGAACACTTATTATATTGTGGAGCTGTCGCCCGAATTGGCGGCGCGGCAGAGCCAATACATCCAGCAACACGCGTCTGATTTGGCGCATAAAGTGAAGCATTTAACCGCCCTGCCCGCTTCGTTTGATGGTGTTATTTTTGGCAATGAAGTGTTGGATGCGATGCCCAGCGAGCGCATTTGTCGCCACGAAAACGGCGATTTTTCGCGCGTGTATGTTGGGTATGAAAACGGGCAGTTTGCGCTGCAACATCAATCATTGATTGACCCCGATCTTTTTCAGGCTGCCTTAAATTATTTTCCTGAAAACGCGGGCGAATACACCAGCGAGCTGCATCCCACGCAACACGCCTTCATCCGCACGCTTGCCGAAAAACTCACGCGCGGCGTGATGATTTGGCTGGATTATGGCTTTGATGCGGCGCAGTATTACCACCCCGAGCGCAGCGATGGCACGCTGATTGGGCATCATCGCCACCACACCATCCACGACCCGTTTTACCGCGTGGGGCTAACTGATTTAACCGTGCACGTTAATTTTAGCGACATCGCGGCGGCGGGCTGCGCGGCGGGCTTGGACTTAATCGGCTACACCAACCAAGCCACGTTTTTATACAATTTGGGCATTTTGGATTTGCTCGCGGCGCAGTTCCCGCAAACCGACACGCCCGATTATTTTCAGGCTGCCCAAGCGGTGAACACGCTAACCGCGCAGCACGAAATGGGCGAATTGTTTAAAGTCATCGCCTTTGGCAAACAAGTGGATGTGGATTGGCTGGGCTTTGCGCATGGCGATATGTGCCACAAGCTATGAGCAATTTGGCACGGGGATGGTTTTCAGGCTGCTGTGTTGGATTGGCTGATGCCTGCGCTGATGGAGATACCAAAGGCAGCCTGAAAACGGCTTAACTTTTGTTTTAATGTACTCGTTTGCTTTATGAAACTTCGCTATCTTATTCCGCCTGCGCTGCTGCTTGTTCTGCTGATTGCTTGGTATTACCAGCGCCCTAATGCGCCCCAGATGCAGCCTGAAAATACACCCCTTGCGCCTGTTCAAAGGCAGCCTGAAAACGCACATCTCGCGCCGTTATCATCATCCGAAGTCGCTCCGCCCATTGTGCAAGCCGCGCGCAGCCAAATCGGCAAAACCCTGCGCTACGACCCTGCTTATACTGCGTTAAGCTACCCGATGGGCGATGTACCGCTGGAAAAAGGCGTGTGCACCGATGTCGTTATCCGCGCCTTGCGCCAGCAAAACATTGACCTGCAAGCGCTGGTGCATCGCGATATGCAACGCCATTTTGCCGACTATCCGCGCCGCTGGGGCTTAAAACAGCCCGATCCGAATATTGACCACCGCCGCGTGCCCAATCTGATTGTTTATTTCACGCGGCAAGGCTGGGCAACGCGTGACAGCGAATACCGCGCAGGCGACATCGTTACATGGGAGCTCAACGGCAACCAACTGCCGCATATCGGCATCGTGTCCAACCGCAAAAAAGGTGATATTCCGTTGATTATTCACAACATTGGCGCGGGCACGCGGGAAGATGATATTTTGTTTAAACATAAGATTACAGGGCATTTTCGGCAGCCTGAAAATGGGTAGCGCGCGGGTTGGCAAAGTTGAGATTGAAAGGGCTTGTGGTTTATTCTGCTGCTCAACTTTTACTGCAAGGCACAGAGCTGTTTTCAGGCTGCCCCAATCGTTACCCCAACCAGCAGCCTGAAAACCAAATCACAAACTCCTACCAACATTTACCCTAAATCCCAACCCCATTTTCAGGCTGCCTATTGTTCCCCTAACCTAATCAGCAGCCTGAAAATCCACCCCGCCAATCCAATCCCCAAACCCAACGAAAGCCCCCACCCATGCCCCTCTGCATCATCCCCGCCCGCGGCGGCAGCAAACGCATCCCCCGCAAAAACATCAAACCCTTCAACGGCAAGCCGATGATTGCCCACAGCATCGCCACCGCCCAGCTTTCAGGCTGCTTCTCCCAAATCATTGTCTCCACCGACGACCCCGAAATCGCCGCCATCGCCCAACAATACGGCGCAAGCGTGCCTTTCATTCG
This sequence comes from uncultured Kingella sp., assembly GCA_963529725.1. GTDB lineage: Bacteria > Pseudomonadota > Gammaproteobacteria > Burkholderiales > Neisseriaceae > Kingella_B. The sequence goes on from CAUSAW010000007.1 coordinate 8,306, forward strand.
CCCGCCCGAGCTATCCGACGACCACGCCACCACAGGCGCGGTTATCGCCCATGCCATCCAATTTATGCAACAACAAGGCTGGCAAGGCAGCGCCGCCTGCTGTCTCTACGCCACCGCCCCTTTCGTGCAAACCGATGATTTGCAACAAGGTTTAACCACCCTATCGCAAGATCAAGCCGACTACGCATTCAGCATCACCAGCTTCCCCTTCCCCATCCAGCGCGCCCTTAAATTGCGCGCGCACAACCAAGTCGCCATGTTCCAGCCCGAAAACTTCGCCGTCCGCAGCCAAGACCTAGAAGAAGCATGGCACGACGCAGGGCAATTCTACTGGGGCACAGCCGCCGCATGGCTCGCGCAAAAACCCATTTTCAACAGCCACAGCATCGGCATCAAAATCCCACGCCACCGCGTGCAAGACATAGACACCCCCGAAGACTGGATACGCGCCGAAATCCTATATCGCCTGCTGCAAGCATACGAAAGCGAACAACCCTAAACCCCATTTTCAGGCTGCCCCAAAGGTTCAACATCATGAAATTTCTTATCCGCGCAGACGCATCGCTGCAAATCGGCAGCGGACACATCATGCGCTGCCTCACTCTCGCCCAACAACTGCGCCAACACAACCACCACATCACCTTCATCAGCCGCACCAATCTCGGGCATCTCGCCCCGCTTATCCGCCAGCAAGGCTTTGACTGCATTGAACTGCCGCCGCCCAGCAACGTCGTCCCCTTTGGCACCAAAAGGCAGCCTGAAAACCCCGCCGACATCACCGCCCACGCCGCATGGCTCGGCACCAGCCAAGCAGAAGACCTTGCTGACTGCGCCCCCCATATCCGCCGCCTTGCGCCCGAGTGGATTATCTGCGACCACTACGCCCTATCCGCCGCATGGCAACGCGCTGCCCGCAGAATCTGCCACAGCAAAATCATGGTCATCGACGACCTACACGACCGCCCCCACGATGCCGATTTGTTGCTAGACCAAAACCACGCCCACCACGCCAGCGACTACGCCCACCTTGTTCCCCCAAGCTGCCACATTCTCGCAGGCACACGCTATGCCCTACTGCGCGACGAATTCACCCAACACCGCGCCGCCAGCTTGCAAAACCGCACCGCGCTCAGGCAGCCTGAAAACCAAAATATCCTGATCAACCTCGGCGGCGTGGACAAAGACAACCACACGCTCGCCGTGTTGCAAGCCCTGTCTGATTACGTTTCAGGCAGCCTGAAAACCGATACCGCCCCCTTTTGCGCCACCATCATCATGGGCGCAACCGCCCCCCACCTCGCCAGCGTGCAACACTACGCCGCCCACGCCCCCTACCCCAGCCAAGTCATCGCCAACACCAACAACCTGGCAGCACTGATGAGCCAAGCCACATGGGCAATCGGCGCCGCAGGCAGCACATCATGGGAGCGCTGCGCCCTCGGGCTGCCCACCCTACTCATCACCATCGCCGAAAACCAACGCCCCATCGCCGCCCAACTGCAAAGCGCAGGCGCCGCCATCGCCCTAGAAGCCAGCCAAATTCCCAGCTCCGATTTCCAAGCTGCCATCGCCCAAATGATGCAGCCTGAAAACCAACAACGCATCAGCCAAGCCGCCGCCCAACTCTGCGATGCCCACGGCGCCAACCGCGTTGCCCGACACATCGCCCAACGCAGCGCCGCCCCCCAAGCCAATCTCCGCCCCGCCAGCGCCGCCGATTGCGACCTGATCCACGCATGGCGCAACCACCCCAGCATCCGCGCTATGATGTTCAACCCCGAGCCCATCCCCCTGCCCCAACACCAAGCATGGTTCGTCCAACAGCTCAACAACCCCAGCTTCAAAATGTACGTTTACACCCTAAACGACACCCCCCAAGGCTACGGCAGCCTGAAACGCATCGCCCCCAACGAATACGAATGGGGCTTCTATCTCGCCCCCGATTGCCCACGCGGCAGCGGCAACGGCAGCGCCCTGTGCAACCTACTGCTGCAACGCGCCTTTGGCGAACTAGGCGCAAGCATCGTCCACGGGCAAGCCCTAGCACACAACACCGCCAGCATCGCCCTACACCGCAAACTCGGTTTCAGGCAGCCTGAAAACAGCCTGCACGAAGACAGCATCGTCCCCTTCATCCTAAGCGCCGAGCAAAGCTGGCAATAATCCTCTTGCCAACATTGCCCACGCCGCCAGCGCAACGGCAGCCTTGCCCCTTTGTCCCAATCTTTGATTTAGAAACAAAGGGCTATGTCGCAGGCTTCAACGAAGTTAAAACGCCGCACGAACACAACGCGCTAGCACCGTTTATCCCAACCACAAAAAAGCAGCCTGAAACGTCCTAACACGCTTTCAGGCTGCCTTTGGGCTGTTTAGCAGTTATAAAAATATTGGATGATAAAACGGCATGCGGTAAAACGGGCGCGGGAAAAACCAGTCTTCGTCGTCGTAAAACATTTCTATGCGCTCTAAGCGCCGTTGGGCAAGGTAGTTTTGCCATGCCAGTTTGTAGCAGGTTTGGAACATGGCGTTGTTGATTTTGGCTTGATAGCGTTGCTCAAAATCGCGCTTGGCTTGTTCGCTGGGATAGCTGCGCTGTTCGTATTGTTCGCGCATCAGGGCGGCGGTGTCGGCATCGCATTGGCTGGCAAGGTGGACTTGCAAGGCTTGTTGCGCTCGCTGGCGTGCGCTGGCGCGGGCGGCTTGTTGCTCGGGGGTTAGGGCGCAGGCGGTTAGGCTTAGGGCGAGCAGGATGGCGTTGGCGATTTTGCGGAGCATGGCAAACTCCTGTTGATGCGGTTTTCAGGCTGCCTATTAATTTCATAATTCTGCGGCAGGGGCAGCCTGAAAGGGTAATGGCGCGGTTGTGCCACTTATGCAGCCTGAAAATGGGTTTGGCGCGGTGCCAACCATATTGCGCGTGTCGTTATCGCGTTTTCAGGCTGCCGATTCGTTGCCCAATGATGCTGCTGGGGCAGCCTGAAAATCGGCAATCATGCGCAGCAATTGCTCGCGGCTGGTGGGATACCGCCGCGTTTCGTTTTCCACAAAGCCGAGAAGGTCGTTGATTTCCAGCAGCGTTAACACGAAGCATGGGCTGTTGTGGTCGTACACAACATCAAAAATATAGCGCCCATCGGGCGATGCGCCTGCCATCAGCTGCGGTTGGCTGTATGCCGCGAAGTTGGCTTCGTTTGGCTCGTCGGGCGGCAGTTGGGATGTGATGCGCCAAGTTGTCATGCGCGCTCCAATATATAGAGTGTGGTGATTTCGCGGCTGCGCGCAAAGGCGAGCGGGTCGTTGCTGTCGCTGGCTTTGCGGTGCTGCGGCGTGGTTTTCAGGCTGCCTGAAACGCGCCAACCATATTGGGCAAACCAGTTGGACAAGTCGTGTTCGCCGCGCAAGCCGAGCAGCTCGGCAAGGTTGGACATCACCAGCCAAACTTGCCCGCCTTGCGCCAAATGGTTGGATGCGCCGCGCAAAAAGGCGTGCAACATGGCGTGTTTGGGGTCGTATAGCGCGGTTTCCACGGCGGAAGTGGGCTTGGCGGGCAGCCACGGCGGATTGCAAACGATTAAATCCGCCGTGTGTTCGCCAAATAAATCTTGTTGCACCACTTGAACTTGCGAGCCAAACCCGATCCGCGCGATGTTGCTTTGGGCGCAGGCGATGGCGCGCGGATTGGTGTCGGTGGCGATGATGTTTGCCATGCCACGCTTGGAGAGCAAGGCAGCAATCACGCCGCTGCCCGTGCCAATATCCAGCGCGGTTTGGGCGTTTTCAGGCAGCTTGGCTTGGGCAATCAGCGATAAATATTCGCCACGAATCGGCGAAAACACGCCAAAGGGCACATGAATCGCGCCATCTAATTCAGGGATGAAAACGCCTTTTTTATGCCATTCGTGTGCGCCGATAAAGCCGAGCAACTGCGCCAGCGGCAGGATAAAAGGTTCATTATTTTCAACGCCGTACACATCGCGCAAGGCAGCCTGAACATCGGGCGCGCGCGGCAAATCTAACGCAAAGCCCGCGCCAATTTCCACGCATAAGGCATTCGCCAAACGGCTGGCCTGCGATTGGGCAAGGCGGTGTTTATGGAATGCGGCGGCTTGGTCTGTTTCGGCTTTGTTTTCGGCTTTGGGCTTGGGCTTCACGCGCTTTTTGATGGCGGCGAGCACTTGCTTGGCGTTGTGGTAATCGCCGCGCCACACGGTGGCGATGTTCTGTCGGGCAGCCTGAATGATGCTGTCCGCCGAGGCTTCGTGGGCAAACACAAATTCGCGCGGCGGGGATTGGGTGGATTCGTTGCGGTAGTTCATTGGAGTAATTGTTTGATAAGAAAGATAAAATAGGCGACCTGCGTAGCGAAGCGAAGTTGCGAAGCTAAAATGGATTTACAGCGGATGTTTAAACGGATTGCCGTGGCGACAAACAAATGCCACGCCTTCATCGGTGCATTCGCCAAGCAGAAAAATTTCGCCAGTGATGTAACAGTAGCCATACATTCGCCCACTATCGCCCACAATTAAGCATACTTCGGGCGTTGCACCAACTTCCAAACCATTTTCTTCCACGATGTTGGCAATGGATGATAAATTTTCGCGCGAAATCTCTTCGGCGTTGGTGCGAAATTCAAACAAAAAATGCCCATCGGGATAGGCAATGGATAAGCCATCAAATTCGCACAGAAACGCGCAAACGTTTTCACCGATGTTGTAACCGCAAGCTGTCGCTTTGGCGACAATAGCGGAAATATCGGTGCGCCGATTGGGATACCAGCCTGCTTTTTGCAAAACTTTCTTGGTTTTTGTGTTAAATCTTGCCATGTTTACAGCGTGAATACAGGTTCTTAATCAAGTAAATTTTCAGGCTGCCTTGATAACAACATAGGCAGCCTGAAACACTATTTGGCAAGGCGTTTTTCTAGCGCATCGGCGCGGTCGGCAATCATATCCAGCGCCAAGCCTGAGCCGTTAAGCAAATCCATGGTGCCGCCTGTTCTGCCGTATTCCTTATGGGTGGCGCGTTTCATTTTGCGCTGCCAATTGGCTTGCTCTTTTTTGAGCTGAGCGGCTTTTTTCGGATGCTTGGCGATGAGCTTGGCAAGCGCATCATTCATGCGCTCTTCTTGGCGGTCAATTTCAATGTTGGTGCAATCCAGCATGGCGGCAGTAACGCCGCTTTTGGCTTCGGGCTGATCAAGGCATTTATCCATCTCAGGATAGCTGCGCTCTTGGGGCGATTTAGCCCATGCAGGCGCGGCAAAAGCAGCGCTTAACAGCAATACGGCAAACATTTTTGTTTGTGCGGAACGAATCATGTTGTTTCCTTATCGGATGGGGAAAAAAGCGTTTTCAGGCTGCCTCAAACAAACAGCTGAATCATCAAGGTAAACACCAGCAGCGCCACCAGCGCAATGCCCGAATACATCGCCAATTTGCGCCATTGCTCGGAGAAAATGCCGTCGTCTTCGTCTTGCGGCAAAAAGGGCACGTTCTCGGGCATGATCAGAATGTCGTCTTCAACGGTTTCGGTGTTACCGCCGCGCAGCAATTGCACATCCAGCCAATGATTGATTTTGCGGTATTGCGGCGCAGGGTCGGTGTGGGGCAACGCGCCGAGCATGGTTAAGCCTTTGATGCGCTGCTCGGCGATGGGGCTACCCTGCTCTTGCGCGGCAACGAGCTTGGCTTTGGCGGCGTATTTCATGGCGGCAGGGTTGTCGTAAAAACGGCGCAGCGCTTGCTCAATGCGTTTAGGGTCAATTTTGGGCATTTCGGCGTGCCATTTTTCCACATCGGCTTGGATTTCATCGCCGATTAAATCGCGAGCGGCAAGCGGCGCGACAACCAGCAATTCCGCCCATAAATGATTGGCGCGCCAGTCTTTTTTGCTGGCGGCCAGTTGCAAATAATGCGCTGTTTTGCGCAACGAAGATTCGGTGTGAATGCCTTGGCTGTATAAATACGCCAAATACAGCATGGCGGTGGTGTTGCCTTGCTCGCTAAATTGCTGCAACACGGCAAGCAATTTTTCGCATTGCGCGGGGCTGAGCTTAGCATTGATGGCGGCGGCGATTTTGGGCAAAACGGGCTGTTTGAGTGCGGCGGCGTATGCCTCGTTTTGCCAGTCTTCCAACAGCGGGGCTAAATCGGCAAGGCGCAGTTGCGCGTATTTTTTTACGCTGTCGCCATAGTTGCTTCTGCCTTGGCTGCGCAATTGCTCGGCGCAATCGCGAATTTGAATTTCGGAGGGGCGTTTTTCTAATTGGGGCTGATTAAATTGCATAGGCGTTGAATGTTAAAGAATTTTTAAAAGCGTTATTCTAACGTAAAAACATTTTAGGCAGCCTGAAAATCGTCTTTCAGGCTGCCTATGTTTATGCGCGCAAGATTATTCCACCGTTACCGATTTTGCCAGATTGCGCGGTTTGTCCACATCCGTGCCGCGTGCCAGCGCGGTGTGATACGCCAAAAGCTGCACGGGAATGGTGTGCACAATCGGCGACAACACACCCACATGGCGCGGCGCGCGGATGATGTGAATATGCTCCGCCGTTTCAAAATCGCTGTCCAAATCGGTGAACACAAACAACTCGCCGCCGCGCGCGCGCACTTCCTGCATATTGGCTTTCACCTTATCCAGCAAGCCATCTTTGGGCGCAACCACCACCACAGGCATATTTTCGTCCACCAGCGCGAGTGGCCCGTGTTTCAACTCGCCTGCGGGATAAGCTTCGGCATGGATGTAGGTGATTTCTTTTAGCTTCAATGCGCCTTCCAATGCGATGGGGTAATGAATGCCGCGCCCCAAGAATAACGCGCTGCTTTTCTTGGCAAATTTTTCTGCCCACGCGGTGATTTGCGGTTCAAGATTCAACGCGTGTTGCACGCTGCCAGGTAAGGCGCGCAGTTCATCCAAATAATCTTGCGCCTGCCCTTGGCTCACCACGCCGCGCATTTTGCTCAGCGTAACCGCCAAGCCAAACAGCGCCACCAATTGCGTGGTAAATGCTTTGGTAGATGCCACACCGATTTCCGCGCCTGCGCGCGTGTAAAACACCAGCTCGCTGGCGCGTGGCAATGCCGATTCCATCACATTGCAAATGGAAAGGCTGTGTTTATGCCCCAGCGATTGCGCGAATTTCAGCGCTTCCATCGTATCCAACGTTTCGCCCGATTGCGAAATGGTGATGATAAGCTGCTTGGGGTGGGCAATCACATGGCGATAGCGGTATTCGCTGGCGATTTCTACATCGGTTGGGATTTGGGCGATGCTTTCCAGCCAATATTTGCTGGTGGATGCGGCATAAAACGATGTGCCGCAGGCGAGAATTTTGATGCTGTCAATGTTGCGGAACACTTGCTCGGCGTTCGCGCCAAAATTGCTGGGAATAAAGCCGCTTTCTAGGAACACTTCTGCGGTATCGGCAACGGCGCGGGGCTGCTCGTGGATTTCTTTTTGCATGAAGTGGCTATAAGGCCCCAGCTCCAACGATGCCAGCGAGAGTTCAGACGTTTTCACCGCGCGTTGGGCGGCTTTACCTGTTTTGTCCACCAGCTTTTCAATGCCGTTTTCGCTCAGCAGGGCAACGTCGCCGTCTTCCAAATAGCTGATTTTGCGCGTAAACGAAATCACCGCGGAAACATCGGATGCGATGAAGGTTTCTTTTTCGCCCAAGGCAACCAGCAGCGGGCAGCCCATGCGCGCCACAACCATGTTGTGCGGATTATCTTGCGCGATAACGGCAATGGCATACGCGCCGTGGAAGTTTTGACAGGCAGCCTGAACGGCGGCAAACAAATCGCGCCCGTTGTGTTGGTATTCGTGGTTAACGGCGTGGGCGATGACTTCGGTGTCAGTTTGCGATTCAAAGGTGTAGCCCAAGCCTTGCAGGCGGCTGCGCTCGGCTTCAAAGTTTTCAATGATGCCGTTGTGCACCACCGCAATCATGCCGCCCGAAATATGGGGATGGGCGTTGGGTTCGGTTACGCCGCCATGCGTTGCCCAGCGGGTGTGCCCGATGCCGATGTTGCCGAACAAGCCTTTTTCTTGAGCGGCTTGCTCCATCAGGGCAACGCGCCCTACGCGGCGCACACGTTTGATTTTGCCTTCGCTTAACACGGCGATGCCTGATGAATCATAGCCGCGATATTCAAGGCGTTTTAAGCCATCGGTTAAAAAATTGACCACATTGTTTTGCGCACGAATGGCGCCAACGATACCGCACATAATTGTTCCTTAGTATCTTTGAGCGATGATGCTCGGTTGTAAACATTCAAGCAGGCTGACTTTCAGGCTGCCTGAAACGGGAAAAGCGCGGATTATACGCGCGATGATGTTTTCAGGCTGCCTTATTACGTTTTGCAAGGACAGCATAAAGGCAGCCTGAAAACTAAAATGCTAAATATGGGGTGGCGGCTTGTCGCCAAATGATGTATTCAACAGGATTTTGCTTAATTTGGTTTTCAGGCTGCCTCAGGGGTTTTACAAAGTTTCAGGCTGCCTTATTGCTCTCCACCAAGGCAGCCTGAAAATAGATTTACCGCATCACAACGCCAGCGCGGCAAAACAGTAAACGGTAATCCCCGCAATCAACACGTAAGCCGCAGCATAAGGCATCGCCGAGCGCAGGAACGCGCCTTCTTGCCCTTGCTGTTCGCAAGCCGCAGCGGCAATGGCAATGCTTTGCGGCGAAATGATTTTGCCGCCCGTTGCGCCTGCGGTGTTCGCCGCCGCCAGCCATGCTTTGTTTACGCCAATTTTATCGGCAACCGCCGCTTGCAGCTTGCCAAACAAAATATTAGACGAAGTATCGCTACCTGTGGCAAACGTGCCGATTGCGCCCACCAGCGGAGCAAACAGCGGATACAAATTGCCCGTTGCGTTCACCAAGCCATCGGCAATCACCACAATCATGCTGCTGTGGCTCATGATGGCGCTCATGGCAACCAAGCTGATGATGGTGATGCCCGATGCTTTCATTTTTTTCAGCGTTGCGCCCAAAATTTGGAACTGCTTGCCCGCCGACACGCCTTGCACCAAGCCGCCGATAAACGCGCCCAAAAACAGCATCAAGCCCGCGTTAGACAGCCAGCCAAAGTTAAACGTTTTGCCTTCGGCGTAAATCGGCAAATGAATTTTGCTCACCAAAGTCGTTTTCAAAAACGCGCTAATCGGTCCAGACAAGGGGCTTGCCAACAAAATAAACACCAAAATAAAGCCATAAACCGCCCATGCCTTGCCCATTTGCGCTAGGGTTAATGGCTTGGCGTTGGCATCTTTTTTCTCGGTCATTTTGGCGTATAACACGATGAACACAATGCAAGAGATGCTGCCCAAAATGGCAGGCGTTTCCGCTCCAATAAAATACGCTGCGAAAAATTGCACCGCCAGCGACAATCCGCCCACCACAGCCGCCAAGATAATATTAGGCATAATGTATTTTTTAGATGCGTCGGTGAGCAACAAAATCACAAATGGCACCAAAAACATCAGCGCAAACAATTGCAAAATCACATTGCCTGCCAAAGCTTGCGTTTGCTGCGCGGTAACTTCCGAGCCAAACACTTCTTTTGCCAACGTGATCACAGGTACACCAACCGCGCCAAAGCCCGTTGCCACGCTGTTGCCAATCAACGAAACCAGTGCAGAAAAGCGCGGCGAAAAGCCCAAGCCAATCAAAATTGCCGCAGGAATCGCCACCGCCGTGCCAAAGCCTGCCATGCCTTCCAGCAAGCCGCCAAAGCCCCACACAATCAGCAACACCTGAATGCGCTTATCGCTGGAAATATTGGTAAACTGTTGTTTAATCACTTCAATTTGCTTACTTTCCAGCAAAATATTGTAGCTAAACAACGCCATCAAGATGATGATTAAAATGGGGAACACGGCTTTTAAAATGCCTTCCACAAAAGCCCAGCCCACATAGCCTGCGCCATAGCCCTGCGGCGGCGTGAAACCGCTCACATTGGGCACGGCAAAAATCGCAATCAATACGGCAGATAAAACCGCCAACACCGCGCTTTTGTCGCCCGATAGCTTGACGCCAATCATCAAAACAATCAGTAATAAGATGGGGAAAATAGAGAGAAAAATGCTCATAGTTTGTTTTCCTGAATTATTGTTATTGCTTACCTGCCTAGCTTGGTTAAACCATATAGGCAGCCTTGCCCCTTTGTCCAAATCTTTGATTTGGGTATAAAGGGGTATACCGCAGCGCAACACGCAAGGTTGAAAATGGGTTGCGCCAACATTTGGGGTAAACGATGGCTCGCTCCTGTGCAACGGAGTAGGCGCGCATTGTGTGTAATTACATGTAGTTTGTCAATCGGTTTTGAAAAGTTTTGTTAAAATTAAACAATGCCAAAAAAGCTGAATTTGTGCCGATTATCAAGGAATGTTTATTCCAAATAGCGCATTTTATTGCGTTATCCTGCCAGACATTTCGCTTAACCCATTTTGCTAACCCATTTTGCATTAACAAAAAATAACGAGCGCCGTTTCATTAAATTACAACATTTCATTACAAAGGCAGCCTGAAAATGCCCCGAACCCATTTAAACGCCGATTTAGATTTAATCAACCGCCTGCTAGACCACCTTTGGCTACAAGAGCGCCTGTCGCAAAACACGCTGAATGCCTACCGCCGCGACTTAACCAAAATCGCCACACGGCTGGCAAACGAACAAGGCAGCCTGAAAACCGCCAATGCCACGCAACTGGCTGCCGCGATTTACGTTACCCACGAACAGCCGCGCTCGCACGCCCGCGCCCTATCCGCCTGCAAACGCTTCTATGCTTGGCTAGAAGACACCGAGCAGCGCCGCGACAACCCCTGCCTTAATTTACGCAGCGCCAAGCAAGCACGCACCCTGCCGCCCATCATCACCGAGCAACACATCACCGATTTGCTCAACGCGCCCAACACCGAAACCCCGCACGGGCTGCGCGACAAAGCCCTGCTGGAACTCATCTACGCCACAGGCTTGCGCGTGAGCGAAGCAGTGGGGCTGCAATTAAACGAAATCAACCTGCAAAGCGGCATGGTGCGCACCATTGGCAAGGGCGACAAACAGCGCATTGTGCCCATGGGCGAAGAAGCCGTTTATTGGCTGGAAATCTATTTGCAACGCGCCCGCCCTGCCCTGCTAAAAAACACCCGTTGCGATGCGCTGTTTGTGTCGCAAAAGAAAACAGGCATTAGCCGCCAACTCGCTTGGATGGCGGTTTCGCGCTATGCCAAGCAAGTTGGCATGCCGCATATTTCGCCACATGATTTGCGCCACGCCTTTGCCACGCATTTGGTGAACCATGGCGCAGATTTGCGCGTGGTGCAAATGCTACTTGGGCATTCCAATATTTCCACCACGCAAATCTACACCCATGTTGCCAATGAACGGCTCAAACAAGTGGTGGACAAATTTCATCCGCGCTCCAAAGAATAGGCAGCCTGAAAACCATGTTTGCTTGGCAACCGCATCATGGTTTTCAGGCTGCCTTTGCCGCTTCTTGCCTATCCCGCATCGCATAACGCAAAAACCGAAACGAGCAAACAATCGCACCCGTTTCGGTTTTCATTTGCCCACTATCGCGCCGTTCAACAAAGCCAATTGGGCTGCAAGCCAAGCGCCTACCCAATCCGCAGCGCAACGCACAGCCATAGCCATTTTCAGGCTGCCTAAGCCCAGCCCGTTATACTTGACTAAATCACTCAGAAATAGCACAATTCCGCCCCACCAAGCCACAAGGAACACCCCATGAGATTAACCACCAAAGGGCGTTTCGCCGTAACCGCCATGGTTGATTTAGCCATGAACGCGCAAGGCAACGCCGTCAAACTCAACGCCATCAGCGAACGCCAAAAAATCTCATTGTCTTATTTGGAACAATTATTTAGCAAATTGCGCCGTGCAGGCTTGGTGGAAAGCGTGCGTGGACCAGGTGGCGGCTATGTATTGGGCAAACCTGCCAGCCAAATCAACATCGCGCAAATCATCACCGCCGCCGAAGACAGGCTAGATGCCACCCAATGCAGCGGCAAAGCCGATTGCCACGGCGGTGCGCCCTGCATCACCCATAATCTATGGGAAAGCCTGAACCACACCATATACAACCATTTAAGCAGCGTAACCCTTGCCCACCTGATCGCCCAAGACCAAACCCCGAAAGAACACGTTGTAACGCTTACTCATATCCACGTTTAAGGCAGCCTGAAAGCGAGTTTACGAGCTTCTGCGAAGCTAAAACCCATTTCGCCTGTTAAACCAATAAATCTCTTTCATAACACAACCACTGAGGAAACCAACCATGAGCAACCCAAACCGCCCCATCTACCTAGACTACGCCGCCACCACCCCGCTAGACCCGCGCGTGCTGGAAAAAATGCTGCCCTATCTCACCGATAAATTCGGCAACCCCGCATCCAGCAGCCACGCCTACGGCTGGGAAGCCGAGGAAGCGGTGGAAGAAGCCCGCGCCAACATCGCCGCCCTTATCAACGCCGACCCCAAAGAAATCATCTTCACCAGCGGCGCAACCGAATCCGACAACCTCGCCATCAAAGGCGCGGCCCAGTTCTACAAAACCAAAGGCAAGCACCTGATTACCGTTAAAACCGAACACAAAGCCGTGTTGGACACCATGCGCGAAATGGAACGCCAAGGCTTTGAAGTAACCTATCTGGGCGTGAAAGAAAACGGCCTGATTGATTTGGACGAACTCAAAGCCTCCATCCGCCCCGACACCATTCTGGTTTCTGTGATGTGGGTGAACAACGAAATCGGCGTCATCCAAGACATCCCCACCATCGGCAAAATCTGCCGCGAACACAAAATCGTGTTCCATGTGGATGCCGCCCAAGCCTGCGGCAAAACGCCTGTAGACGTGGAAGCAGGCAATATTGACCTGCTATCCATGTCTGCCCACAAAATCTACGGCCCCAAAGGCATCGGCGCATTGTATGTGCGCCGCAAACCCCGCGTGCGCCTAGAAGCGCAAATGCACGGCGGCGGGCACGAGCGTGGCTTTCGCAGCGGCACCCTGCCCACCCACCAAATCGTTGGCATGGGTGAAGCCTTCCGCATCGCCAAACAAGATTTAGACAAAGACATCGCCCACGCGCTGAAACTGCGCAAAATCTTTTTGGACGGCATCGCAGGCATTGAAGAAGTGTATATCAACGGCGATTTGGAACACCGTGTCGCCACCAATTTGAACGTGAGCTTCAACTTTGTGGAAGGCGAAAGCCTGATTATGGCAGTAAAAGAAATCGCCGTATCCAGCGGCTCCGCTTGCACCTCAGCCAGCCTAGAACCCAGCTACGTTTTGCGCGCGCTGGGGCGCAACGACGAACTGGCGCACTCATCGCTACGCATTACATTCGGGCGCATGACCAGCGAAGCAGATATGAAATTCGCCGCCGAATTGATTAAATCCAAAATTGGCAAACTGCGCGAACTCTCGCCCTTATGGGAGATGTTTAAAGAAGGGATTGATTTAGATAGCGTAGAATGGGCGGAGCATTGATTTTCAGGCTGCCTGAAAACGACAAAACTTTATTCAACACAACAACATTAAACAAGGAAACCAAAACATGGCATACAGCGACAAAGTAATCGACCACTACGAAAACCCCCGCAACGTGGGCACATTCAACAAAGACGACAGCGATGTCGGCACAGGCATGGTGGGCGCGCCTGCATGTGGCGACGTGATGCGCTTGCAAATCAAGGTAAACGAGGCAGGCATTATTGAAGATGCCAAATTCAAAACCTACGGCTGCGGCTCGGCAATCGCCTCTTCCAGCCTGATTACCGAATGGGTGAAAGGCAAAAGTCTGGACGATGCGCTGGCGATTAAAAACAGCGAAATCGCCGAAGAATTGGAACTGCCGCCCGTGAAAATCCACTGCTCGATTTTGGCGGAAGACGCGGTGAAAGCGGCGGTGGCGGATTATCGCAAAAAGCAAGGCGCATAAGGTTTTCAGGTAGCCTGAAAGCTGAGTTTTCGCGTTTCAGGCTGCCTTTTATCAGCCAGATTAAAGGATAAAACATGATTACCATCACAGAAAATGCGGTTAAACAAATCCGCAAATTTCTTACCAACCGTGGCAAAGGCGAGGGCATTCGCATTGGCGTGAAAACCAGCGGCTGCTCCGGCATGGCCTACACGCTGGAATTTGTGGACGACATCCAGCCCGAAGACCATGTGTTCGAACAGGACGGCGTGAAAGTGTTTGTGGACCCGAAAAGTTTGGTTTACTTGGACGGCACGCAGGTGGACTATGCCAAAGACGGTTTGCAGGAAGGCTTCAAATTTGAAAACCCGAATGTGAAGGAAAGCTGCGGCTGCGGGGAAAGTTTCCACGTTTAAACGCGGCGTGTTTTGAGCGACAAAAAGGCAGCCTGAAAAACCAATTTCAGGCTGCCTTTTTAACTTTAACGTCTTGCTACCAATGTGTTGCCGTAGCCGTTGCCCAAGGAAACAAAGGTGGCGGGGTCGGCAAAGCGGATGGCGTCGCCGCAGTAGTACACGGTTTTGCCGTTTGTTTGGAATAATGGGTTTTCGCGGATGGGTGTGGGCATGGTGGTTTTCTATCATTGCTAATAAATAAAAGGCAGCCTGAAAACGAGCGCAGTGAGTTTCAGCTAAGCTAAAACAACACATTAAAATTCGTTTTCAGGCTGCCTTTTTATTCAGCTTTTACGCTTCTTTACTCTCGCTTTGCTTCACACGCAAACGCAAGCTCAATTCGCGTAATTGTTTTTCGTCCACGGTGTTGGGCGCGTCCACCAGCAAGTCTTGCGCACGTTGCGTTTTGGGGAAGGCAATCACATCGCGGATAGACTCTGCGCCCGCCATCAGCGTTACCAAGCGGTCTAAGCCAAACGCCAAGCCGCCGTGTGGTGGCGCGCCAAATTTCAGATTATCCAGCAGGAAGCCAAATTTGTTTTGCTGCTCTTCGGGGCTGATTTTCAGCGCGGCGAACACTTTTTCCTGCACATCGGCGCGGTGGATACGGATGGAGCCGCCGCCGATTTCCCAGCCGTTGAGCACCATGTCGTAGGCGCGGGCCAGGCAGTTTTCAGGATCGGATTCCATCAGGTCTTCATGGCCGGGTTTGGGCGAAGTGAACGGGTGGTGCATGGCGGCCCAGCGGTCGTTTTCCTCGTCGTATTCGAACATGGGGAAATCCACCACCCACAGCGGTCTCCATTCGTCCACGAAGTAACCGTTTTCCGCGCCGTGCTCTTTGCCGATTTTAATCCGCAATGCGCCGATGGCTTCGTTCACCACTTTGGCTTTGTCCGCGCCGAAGAAGATGATGTCGCCGTTTTGCGCGCCGGTGCGCTTAATGATTTCGTGCAGGCTGCTTTCGGACAGGAATTTGACGATGGGCGACTGCAAACCGCTGTTTTCGCCGTTGCTCAAATTGGTTACATCGTTCACTTTGATGTAGGCCAAGCCCTTCGCACCGTAGATGCTGACAAATTGGGTGTATTCGTCGATTTCTTTGCGGCTGAGCTTCGCACCGTTCGGCACGCGCAGGGCTACCACGCGGCCGCCTTTCATATCGGCGGCGCCACGGAACACTTTGAATTCTTCCGTTTTCATCAAATCGGTCAGCTCGGTAAATTTCAGGCTGATGCGCATATCGGGCTTGTCGGAACCGTAGTAGAACATGGCTTCGGAATAGGGCATGCGCGGGAAATCGCCCAAGTCCACATCCAAGGAGTCTTTGAACACTTGTTTGGCCATGCCTTCGGTGATGTCCATGATTTCATCCTCGTTCAGGAACGAGGTTTCCAAGTCGATTTGGGTGAATTCGGGCTGGCGGTCGGCACGCAAATCTTCGTCGCGGAAGCATTTGGTGATTTGGTAGTAGCGGTCGAAACCCGCCACCATCAGCAGTTGCTTGAACAGCTGCGGCGATTGCGGCAGTGCGAAAAATTCGCCCGGATGCACACGGCTGGGCACAAGGTAATCGCGCGCGCCTTCGGGGGTGGAGCGGGTGAGCATCGGCGTTTCAATGTCAATAAAGCCTTGCGCATCCAAATAACGGCGCACGCCCATCGCCACTTGATAGCGCAGGCGCAGATTGCGCTGCATCACGGGACGGCGCAGGTCAATCACGCGGTTTTGCAGGCGCACGGTTTCGCTGATGTTTTCATCGTCAATCATAAAGGGGGGCGTGGCGGCGGGGTTCAAAATCTCAATTTCTTTGGCGAGAATTTCAATTTTGCCCGATACCATTTTGTCGTTGGTGGTGCCTTCGGGGCGGTTGCGCACGCGCCCTGTGATGCTCAATACGAATTCGTTACGCGCGGAATCGGCCAGCGCAAAGGCTTCGGGCGTGTCGGGGTCTATCACCACTTGCACGATGCCTTCGCGGTCGCGCAGGTCAATAAAAATCACCCCACCGTGGTCGCGGCGGCGGTGCACCCAGCCTTTTACGGTTACGGTTTGGTCTAGATAGGCTTCGTTGATTAAGCCGCAGTAGTTGGTACGCATGGTTTTTTCTTTCTGGTTTGAATAAGTTGGGGGGAAAGGGGTTTAGCTTCGCAGAAGCTCGTAAACTCGCTTTCAGGCTGCCTTAATTAAATCAAATCGTATTCTGCAAGGGCATCTTCCCACAGCAAATGACGGTTGGCGGTAAGCGTTCTTTTAACAATTTGTTTGAACAGCTCGGGTTCGGATACGGTTTCTTCAAACGCATAATGTTGCCAAATGCGTTTAATGGCGGCGCTGTCGTGGGCATCAAGCGCGATGGCTTGGGCGGTTTCTACATTGCAGCAGCCGTAGCCGTCAAATGAAATGCGCCGTAAACAGACGGCTTCGCCGTGGTTGATGAAGTCAATAAACGCGCAATCGCCCACGCAAAAATAATAATCGGCAGGGCGCGAAAGATTGTCATAACTGGGTTCTACTTGCATGGTTGGTCCTTTTAGGCAGCCTGAAAACGGGTTTACAGGCTTCTACAAAGCGAACGGCTTATTCGGCTTTGCCAAATACGCGGGTTAAATGCTGCACGTAATCGGCGAAATAACGCTCGGGCTGCGGGTTTTTGATGACATCGGTGCAGATAAAGGTGGGCAGCGGGCGCATGCCTAGAAATTCGTTGGCTTTGTGAAAATGCAAGTAAACGCCGTCCACGCCTGCGCCGTCAAAAAAATCACCTGCGCGGGTAAAGGCTTCTATCGGGGCATTCCATGTGAGCGACAGCATGTGGTGTTTGCCGTGCAGCAAGCCGCCTGTGCCGTAGCCTTCGGTGGGCGTGGCGCTGTGTCGCCCATCGCTGGCGAATAATTTGCCTGCGCCTGCGGAAAAGACTTTGTCTATATATTCTTTAACTGTCCACGGCTCGCCCATCCACCAACCTGGCATTTGCCAAATAACGGCATCTGCCCATAGGATTTTTTCTACTTCTGCGGGGGCACCGTAGCCGTTTTCTATTACAGTTTCTTGTGTGTGATGCCCAAGCGAGGCGAGGGTTTGCTGGGCGAGGGTGTGCAGGCTGTGGTTGAGTTTGCCTTGTGAGTGTCCGAAGGCTTTGCCGCCATTGATAAGTAGGAGGTTCATGGGTGTCCTTGTTGTGTGTGTGGATTTTCAGGCTGCCTGAAATGAGTTATTTGCCCTATTCTGCTTAACCGTGCAAGCCATCTCGTTCAGGCTGCACTGCCGTTTCGCGCTCTGCCATAAAATCTGCGCTGGCGGTGTTGCCGCTTAAAAAGAAGCTGTCCCACACTTGATTAGCGGAGCTGATAATGCGCTCGTTGCCGACTACGCGCACATTGACATGAGTAACGTGTTCATCAAATCGGGCGGAATAAGGCAAATGAATGGTTTGCGGATTGTCTAATGGAATTTGCATAGCGCACTTCTTTAATCTCGTTTATAGACAGCCTGAAAACGCTTAATCATCGTGATGTTCCCACCACCATAAAACCAGCCCAATCACAGCCAAGGCGGTTATCAATAATAGGGAGTTGATGCTGTATGGGCTGGGGTCGGGCGGGGCATAGCTGCTCATGATTCTTTCGTTTCTGCTTTTTCAGGCTGCCCTATGCTGGGTTGGTCGCTGGGCATCACCATGCCGAGGGAAATCACGTATTTTAGGGCTTCGTCCACGTTCATGTTGAGTTCGCGGATGTCGCTGCGCCGCACCATAATGTAGTAGCCGCCTGTGGGGTTGGGCGTGGTGGGGACGTACACGGAAACGTAGTCGGTTTGTTCGGGCAGGGCTTGGGCGATGGCTTGTGGCACTTCGCCTGATACAAATGCGATGGTCCAGATGTTGGGCTGGGGAAAGGGTATCAGCACGGGGGTTTGGAATGAGCGGGCGTTGTCTGACAACAGGCTTTCGGATACTTTTTTGACGCTGGAATAAATGGATTTGACCACGGGGATGCGTCCGAGCAAGGTATCCCATGCTTCTAGGATTTTGCGCCCGAGCATATTGGCGGCGAACACGCCTGTTATCAGCAACACGAAAATGGCGATGATGAAGCCTTGCCCTGGGATGTTAAAGCCGATGTAGTTTTCAGGCTGCCATTTTTGCGGAACAAGGGCGGCGAGCCAGTCGGTGGCGTTGATGATGTAGCCGATGAGCCAGATGGTTACGGCGATGGGCAGCCATACGAGTAGCCCTGCGATAAGGTATTTTTTTAGGTACTTGCCGATGCTCATGGTGCGCTTGGTGGTGGAATGCAAAGGACGGGATTATACGCGCTTTGGGTGGGCTTTGCTGGGCTTGTTATCGGCAGCCTGAAAATGATTTAGCGCTTTTCAGGCTGCCTTTGGGCGGGATTAAAGCGCGTCCCAGCCGTTGAACATAATGCCTAAGCCGATGCCTTTTTGTTTGTGGTTGTAGTCAATCAGGCTTTCGCCGTAGCCGTAGAAGCCTTGCACATAGCCTTTTAGGTTGCCTTTGATGGGGAAGGTGTAGTTGAGCTGCACCGCACCTTTGCTGTGTTTGGGGTTGTAGCGCAGGGTGCTGGATAGGGCGTGTTTGTTGTTGAATTGATAGGCGATGCGTAGGTCGCCGTAGCCCATGTAGTGCATGATGTCGGGGTTGTCGTCTTTATCGGCGCCAGGGTCTAGGCGCGCCCAAACGCGGGGGATAACTGATAATTTGCCCCATTCCATGCCTGCCATGGCGTAAATGCGATTCCATGAGCGCGACAGCGGGCGGCTTTGTCCGTTGGATTGGTGGATGTAGCCCACGCCGAGCATGCGTAGTTTGCCGCCGAAAGGAAGGTTGGCTTTAACGGGCTGGGTGAGAAATAGCTCGGGGGCGTAGTCGCTGTTGCGGAAGGGGGCGGATTTTTTGCCACGGTTATACACTTGCCAGTTGGATTGTTGTGTGTAGGCTGCCCAGAGGTCGGCATGAGTGCCAAACAAATCTTCGGCGATTTTGGTTTTCAGCGAGATTTGCATTTTGGTTTCAATGCGTTTTTGTTGGGTGTGAATGTCGTCGATGGCTACGCCGCGCGTGGGGGTGCTAGGGGTGTAGTTGGGCGAGCTGCGATACCATGCGGGCAGAAGATACATGGGCTCGTGTTCGCGGATGCTGAATATGCCGTTTTCGTTGTTTTTGTCTAGGTCGTATTGTTGCGAAAGGGCGGAATAGCTTTCGCTGGGAATGCTGGGCTCAGCAAAAACGATTTGAGGACTTTGGGCGGCTTTGCTGGTGGCGTGGCTTTGGGCGATGTCTATGCTTTTGGATTGCGGTTGGCTGGGGCTGCTGTATGCGCGGTCGTAGCAGGCTAGGCGGGTGGTGGCATCGCTGATGGCAACGCAGGATTGGGCATCGGGCGCGGGGGTGTTTGCATGATTATTGGCGCGAGATGCGGGGGATTCGTTGCTGGGGATGAGCGGGGTTTCGGCTTGGGCGAGCAGTTCGTTGGTGGGCAGCAGGGGAATTTCGGTTTGGGCGTGCGCCAACGGGGCTAGGCTGATTAGGGCGAGTAGGATGGGGTTTTTCATTTGTTTTTGGGGTGTTAGGTTGTTTGAAATGGGGCGCATTTTAACTGATTTCGGGCGTTGGGGCAGCCTGAAAATGGGGGTGGATAGGGTTTTCAGGCTGCCTTTGCGTTGGCGCGAATAGGCGTTTGAAGGCAGCCTGAAAATCATTTGTGCCGAATCTCCCAGCATTGGTGGATTTTTTTGTTGCGAAAATCTTCGGGGATGGATTGGTGGCTGATGTTTTTGATGGCGTAGCGTTCGGCAAGCGCGGGGTTGAGCTCAAAGCTGCGCAGGTTGTTGGAAAAATAAAGCGTGCCGCTGGGGGCGAGCAATGCCATTGCGCCGTTAATCAGCGTGGCTTGGTCGCGCTGAATGTCTAGCGTGTCTTGCATTTTTTTGCTGTTGGAAAAGCTGGGTGGGTCTAAAACAATCAGGTCAAATTGTTTGCCCTGTTGCGCGGCTTGTTGCAGGTATTGGAATGCGTCGGCGCGGATGATTTGATGGTGGGTTAAATTTATGTTGTTAAGCGCGAAGTTGCGCTCTGCCCATTCTAGGTAGGTGTTGGATAAATCAACGGTTTCGCTGCTGATGGCGCCGCCTGTGGCTGCGTAAACGGTGAAGCTGCCGGTGTAGGAAAACAGGTTGAGAAAGCGTTTGCCCTCGGCGATGCTGCCGACTTTTTGGCGGGTGTTGCGGTGGTCTAGGAATAGCCCTGTGTCTAGGTATTTGTCTAGGTTTACCCAGAATTGCCGCCCGTTTTCTTGGATGATGAAGTCTTCGCCTGTTTTGCCTGTTTTTTGGTATTGGGCGCTGCCTTTTTGGCGGGCGCGTTGTTTGAGATGGATGTGGTGTTGCGGGAAGCCTGTGATGTGTTCTAGGGCTTGGAGGATTTCTAGCAGCCATGCTTTGCGCTCGGTGGGGGTTTGCTGCCAGCCTGTGTCGTATTCTTGCAGGTGGATGTGGTCGCGGTAAACGTCTATGGCGAAGGGGTATTGCGGGATGTCGCGGTCGTAGATGCGCCATGCTTCTAGGTTGTGGCGGCGCGCCCATTTGAGTTGGTGTTTTAGGTTTTTGCCGATGCGGTTGATTAGGTCGTTGATGTGGGTCATGGTGGGCTTGGGTGGTTTTCAGGCTGCCTTTGGGATGGGCGGCGATGGTTGGGCTGATGGGCGTGGTACGCGGCAAGACGCGTGTTCTGGCGGATGATTGGGATGTTTGGGTTTGGCTGGAATCTATCACTGATGGCGTATTGGCGACGAGCCGTCGCCGTTCCATTTTTAGTTTTCAGGCTGCCTTTGGGGTTACATGGGGAATGGTTTTCAGGCTGCCTATTGCTCACGGATATATTGCGCGGGAACGTGGTCGGTGAGCCATACTTGGTTGTCGCTCAGATAAAACGAATGCCCTGCGGCGTGCATGGCGGCGGCGTTGATGCGCAGCACGATGGGTTTGCCGTGGCGTTGTCCGACTTTTTGCGCGGTGGCGACATCGGCGGATAGGTGAACATGATGGCGGCTGCCTGCGATTAAGCCCTGCTGGCGGATGCTGTCTAGAAAGCGGGTGGCGGTGCCGTGGTATAGCGTGGCGGGCGGGACAACGGGGCTGTGGGCGATGGCAACTTGGGCGGTGCTGTGCCCTTGCGCGGCGCGAATTTGCGTTTGGTCGCTGGATAGGGTGAAGCGTTTTTTGGGATTGGTGGCGACGACTTCCAGCAGTTGCTCGCGGCTGATGGGGCGGTTGTGTTGGGCGGCTTGGGCGAGCAGGGTGTCGATGTTGACCCAGCCTTGGCTGTCTAGCGTGATGCCGATGCTTTCGGGGTGGTGCCGTAGGATGTAGCTAAGGAATTTGCTGGTTTGGGCGTGGGGGTCGGGCATGGTTTTCAGGCTGCCTTTGGATTGCGATTGGACGGATAAGGCAGCCTGAAAATGGGGTAAACGGGGTTTCAGGCTGCCCTACTCTATTGTGTTGATTATTCGGCTTTCGGCGTGGTTTCGGTTTTTTGACCGGGGCGTGTTGCCATCAGCGTGTGCAAGCGGCGGTTGTCGGCGCGGGCAACGTTAAACAGCAAATCGCCCAGTTGCACTTTTTCGCCGCGCACGGGCAGATGCCCCAGCTCGTGTATCACCAAGCCGCCGATGGTGTCGGCTTCTTCGTCGCTGAATGCGGTGCCGAAGTATTCGTTGATGGCGGCGATTTCGGTGGTGGCTTTGATGCGCCAACGCTCGGCGGAAACGGGGAAGATGTTATCCGCGCTGTCGTCTTCGTCAAATTCGTCTTCAATTTTGCCCACAATCTGCTCAATCACGTCTTCAAACGTTACCAAGCCCGAGATGCCGCCATATTCGTCCACCACAATCGCCATGTGGTTGCGCTGGGTTTGGAAGTCTTTGAGCAGGCTGTTGAGCGATTTGCTTTCGGGCACAAACACGGCGGGACGCAGGATGTGTTCCAGCTTGAATTGCTCGGGGTTTAGCGTGTATTTGAGCAGGTCTTTGGCGTGCAGGATGCCGATGATGTGGTCTTTGTCTTCTTCTATCACGGGAAAGCGCGAATGGGCGGTTTCCACAGCATAGGCGATGATGCGGTCTATGCCGTCTGTGGTTTTGATAACGTCCATTTGGGCGCGGGTCATCATGGCATCACGCACGGATAGTTCGTTGAATTTGAACAGGTTTTCTAGGCGCAACAGCGTGTCGCCGTCTAGGCTGTTTTGCGCTTGGGTTTTGGCTTGGCGCAGCAAGTCTAGCCATTGGGCGGGCGTTTCGGGGATAGCGATGCTGCCTGAAACGCGGGTGAATAGGCGGTTGAACAGGGTGGGTTGGTGTGGGGTGTCGTCCATAATGATTTAACGGAGTGGTTAATGGGGTTTCAGGCTGCCTATTTGGTTTTCAGGCTGCCTGCATTTGGTCGCGCACTTTCATCAACGCGAAGCCAAGCAGGTTTAAACCTTGCCATTGCAGCGGGTTTTCGGCGCGGGGGTCGTCTTGCGCCAAGCCTATGCCCCAAATGCTGTCCACGGGGCTGGCTTCTACCAAAACGCGATTGCCTGTTTGCAACAAAAAGGCTTTTAAATCGGCGTGTTGGGAAAATTTGGCATAGTTGGCGCGGCAGACGATGTCAAAGCGGTGCGCGTTCCAAACGTCGTCTTTAAAGCCGACAATTTGCCGCCCGAGGGCTTTGGCTTGCCCCGGGCTGTTTGCTTGCAGGATTTGGCGGCGGATGTCGTCTGCGCCGAATAGGCGGGCTTTTTCCGCCATCATGTAGTGTTCGGCGGTGGCGTAGCGTTCGCCGTCCAGTTCAAACGGAGCGGGATACCATTGGCTGAACACAGCTTTGTCGGCGATGCCTTGTTGCTTGGGCGTGTGCCCCCAGAAGAAGACGTATTTGAGCTTGGCTTTGCGCTTGAAGGCGTCTTGCAGGGCGGGAAGGTCGTAGATGGGGGACATGGGTTTATTCCGTTGGGGGGGTGGGCGTGGGATTAACGTTAAGGCAGCCCGAAAATATTGATGGGGTGATGCCTGCACGCTATGGCAGCCTGAAATCTTTGCAAAATCCGCAACCGATGGCGCGGCGGCTCGCCGATACTTTGGCAAACCCATACTGCCTAATCAGCCATGTGGCGGCGAGCCGCCGTTCCATTTTAAGCTGTTCCATTTTAATTTTCAGGCTGCCTATTGATTCCCCGCACAAGCGCAGCCGCAGCCACAGCCGCCCTGCTCGTTTTCAGGCTGCCTTGTGGTGGCATCGTGGGCTTCATCGGCTTCTTCGCTGCCCAGCGGATACAAATCCAATTTAGCCAGCAAGGCACGGTCGCCGCTTTCTTCGGGGTTAGGCGAAGTGAGCAAGGTGTCGCCGTAGAAAATGGAATTTGCACCCGCCATAAAACACATGGCTTGCATGGCTTCGGGCATATCGGCGCGCCCTGCGGATAGGCGCACATAGCTTTGCGGCATGGTAATCCGCGCCACGGCAATGGTGCGCACAAATTCTGTCCAATCCAAATCGGGCACTTCGGCAAGCGGCGTGCCGTCTATTTTGATGAGCTGGTTAATCGGCACGCTTTCAGGCTGCGGGTCTAAATTGGCAAGGCTGGCGATTAAGCCTGCGCGTTCGGCGCGGGTTTCGTTCATGCCGACGATGCCGCCGCAGCAAATTTTGAGCCCCGCTTCGCGCACCTTGCCCAGCGTGTCCATGCGGTCTTCATGGCGGCGGGTGTGGATGATGTCGTTGTAGCGCTCGGGGTCGGTGTCCAAATTGTGGTTGTAATAATCCAGCCCCGCTTCGTGCAGGCTTTGCGCCATGCCTTCGTCCAGCAAGCCAAATGTGCCGCAGGTTTCCAGCCCCAATGCTTTCACCGCGCGCACCATATCGGCAAGCTGCGGGATGTCTTCGGGTTTGGGGCTGCGCCATGCCGCGCCCATGCAAAAACGGCTCGCGCCGCGTTTTTTGGCAATTTTGGCGAGGGCAACCACGTCGTCCACTTCCATCAGCCCCGTTTTTTCCACGCCTGTGTGGTAGTGTGCGGATTGCGGGCAGTATTCGCAGTCTTCGGTGCAGCCGCCTGTTTTCACCGATAACAAGGTGGATAGCTGCACGGCGCGGGGGTCAAAGTGTTCGCGGTGCACTTGGGCAGCCTGAAAAACGAGTTCCAAAAACGGCTGGTTAAACAAGCCTTCCACTTGGCATTTGCTCCAATATTGGGCGGTGGGATGCGGCGTGGGCGTGGCGGCGCGGCGCAGGGCTACGGGGCGTAGATAAGTCATGGGGTTTCCTTGTAGATTGGGTTTCAGGCTGCCTCTGGGGGCGGCTAGGGCGAAATTGGCATTTTGGCTTGGCTAAACGGCTTTCAGGCTGCCTATTCTGCCTATTTATTCATACGGATTGGCAATGCCCAACTGCGCCAGCAATCGGGTTTCCAACGCTTCCATTTCCTCGGCTTCGTCGTCGTTGATGTGGTCGTAGCCCATCAAATGCAACGTGCCATGCAGCACCAAATGCGCGTAGTGATGCGCCAGCAGCTTGCCCTGCTCGGTGGCTTCGCGGCGCACCACTTGCGGACAAATGATTAAATCGCCGCGCAGCGTATCATCTTGCGCGGGCAGCATCATTTCGCCCTCGTTCAGCGCAAAACTCAGCACATTGGTGGCGTAGTCTTTTTGGCAATAGTCGCGGTTGTAGGCGCGGGCATCGGCTTCGTCCAGCAGCAGCAGCGAGATTTCGGCGCGGCGGTATTCGTTTTTCAGCGCGTGCCAAATCCATTGGTAGAACTGGCGTTCGCTGGGGATGTTGCGCTCGCTGCTTTGGTTGGCAAAGGCGAAGGCGAAGCGTTGTTTTTGGATGGCAAGAAAGGGGAATTGTTTGGCTTGTTTCATGATTTTGTGGGTGAGATGTGAAGCAACCTGAAAACCTAAAAATCTATTTTCAGGCTGCCTATGGAGTTCTAAGGTTGTGGCAAAGGTGAATGGATACAGGGTTTGTTTCTACCATTTAGGCAGCCTGAAAATGCGCTGCCCAAACGCGGGCGCAGACAATGGGCAGCCTGAAATGTTTGCCCCGCGTTCCCTACGGCTTGCTGGCAAGCCGTGCGCTGGCAAATAATTTTCAGGCTGCCTACTACGCTACGCCCCGCCCAAAAGCTGCTCGCGCGTGAGCAAAAACACGAAACCGTCGCCACCGCTGGTTTCCAGCCACATAAACGGCAGCTCGGGATACGCCGCTTCCAGCGCATCGCGGTTGTGCCCGATTTCCACCAGCAGCACGCCTTTGGGGTTCAGGAATTTTGCCGCGTGCAGCAGGATTTCGCGCGTGGCGTCCAAGCCGTCTTCGCCGCTGCCCAATGCCAATTCTGGCTCGTGCAAATATTCTTCGGGCAACGCCGCCACGCTCTCGGCATCCACATACGGTGGGTTGGACACAATCAAATCGTATGTGCCTTCCAAGCCTTCAAATAAATCGGTGTGAATCAGGTTGATGCGCTCTTGCAGCCCATATTCTTCCACGTTGATTGCCGCCACTTCCAGCGCGTCCAAGCTGATGTCCACCGCGTCCACTTGCGCGGCAGGGTAGTGGTCGGCAATTTGAATCGCCAAGCAACCACTGCCCGTGCACAAATCCAGCGCGCGATGCACCAGCTCGGGATACTCAATCCATGGCGCAAGCGGCTCGCCCAGCAATTCATACACAAATGAACGCGGCACAATCACCCGCTCGTCCACATAAAAATCATATTCGCCCTGCCAAGCCTGATGGGTGAGATACGCCACAGGCACGCGTTCTTCAACGCGCCGTTGCACCAACGCCAGCACCGCCGCGCGCTCGCTGGGCAGCAACACCGCGTCTAAATAAGGTTCCAGCGTATCCAGCGGCAAATGCAGCGTGTGCAAAATCAAATACGCCGCTTCATCGTGTGCGTTATCGCTGCCATGCCCAAAAAATAAACCCGCTTCGTTAAAGCGGCTAACAGCAAAGCGCAACACATCGCGCAGCGTTTTCAGGCTGCTTTGGGCTTCGTTGAACAAATTGGGCGAGTTTTTCTTATAGTTAGGATGCCACGGCTCATCTTCTGGTCGCCATGCCGTGATGGTTACTATGTTGTTATCCATTGTTAATAAAATTGTTAAGCAAATGAAAAGACCATTATAAACCAATGTGCCAACAAATAAAAAACCGCTATAATTGCGCTCTTTCAATCTCCGCAAAAAGGATACATCCATGAAAAAACAGTCTTTTATTTTAAGCATCATCGCCGCTTCGCTCGCCCTAGCCGCGTGTAACCAAAACGCAGGACAACCCACCGCAGCATCAGGCGCAGCCGCCAACAAAACAGCTTCTGCTGCCGCTAGCAGCGCATCTGCCCCTGCCGCGCCCGTTGCTGGTTTAGAAACCGAAAGCAAACAACTGGGCTACTTGCTAGGCTACCAATTTGCCATGAGCGCGCAATTGAATATGCTGAAAAAAAGCGGTGTTGAAGTAGATACCGAAGCCCTGATTAAAGGCATGAACGACCAAATGGCAGGCACGCAATCGCAGCTGAACGAGCAACAAGCGCAAGCCGCCATTGCCAGCGTGCAAAAGAAAATGGACGATTTTGCTAGAAAACAAGCCAGCGAAACCGCAGCCGCAGGCGAAAAATACCTAGCCGATAACAAAACCAAAGAAGGCGTGAAAACCACCGAATCAGGTCTGCAATACAAAGTAACCAAAGAAGGCACAGGCGCGCAAATCGCCAAAGGCGACTTAGCAACCGTGGAATACGAAGGTCGCCTAACCGATGGCACCGTGTTTGACAGCAGCAAAAACCACAACAACCAACCGATTGACGCGCCCGTAGTGGACGGCGCATTCATCCAAGGCTGGGTGGAAGGCTTGCAATTGATGAAAGAAGGCGGCGAATACACGCTTTACATCCCAGCCAAGCTGGCTTACGGCGAGCGCGGTCAAGGCAGCATCCCCGCCAACTCTGTTTTGGTGTTTGACATCAAAGTCAACAAAGTACAAAAAGGCGAAGGCGAAAAAATGGTAAAACGCGCGCAAGAGCAACAAGCCAAGCAAATGCAACAACAGATGCAGCAAATGCAACAAGCGCAACAACCTGCTAAATAATCCCGCTTTTAAAACGCAATCAACCGCTTTTCCCCCGCGAAAAGCGGTTTGCTATTTTCAGGCTGCCTTTGGTTCACAAAACTTAAAAATCGCTTACATTTAACCCCAAACATCATGTAAAATCCGCTCATTCTTTCCTGTCAATTCAACTCTCACAAGGAATTCCAAAATGGCTGCAAAAACATGGCTATCTGCTGCATTCTCATGCCTTGCTCTCTCGCTAACCGCTTGCGGTGGGCAAAGCAACACTCCTGCTAACAACAGCGCATCCAACACAGGCAATGCCACACCAGCAGCCGCTTCAAACGCATCAGGCGCAGCAGATGGCGGTGGCAAAGTGTTGCGCGTGGCAGTTAACGCATCATTTGCACCATTTGAATCGCTTGATGAAAACAAAAACATCGCAGGCTTTGATATTGACCTGATGAACGCCATGGGCGAAGCGGGCAATTTCAAAGTGGAATTTAAAGACCAACCTTGGGAAAGCCTGTTCCCTGCATTAAGCAATGGCGACGCCGACGCGCTTATCTCAGGCATCACCATCACCGACGAGCGCAAAGCCACTATGGCGTTCACCGAACCTTATTACAAAATCACCCAAGTTGTTTTGGTGCCACCAAGCAAAAACGTGTCTAACGTTGAAGAACTGAAAAAACTGCCCAAAATCGGCGTGGTAACAGGCTACACAGGCGATTACGCCGCACAAAAAATCTTTGGCGCAACCAGCGAGCAAGTTGTCCGCTTTGACAACGTAGGCTTGCTCACCAAAGAAGTAGAAAACGGCGGCGTGGACGCTGGCATTTTGGACAACGCTGTTGTGGCGCACTACATCAAAAACAACAGCAGCAAAGGCTTCAAAATGGTAGAACTGCCTGACTTCCCCGCCGAACACTACGGCATAGCCGTCCGCAAAGACGATGCCCAAACCCTAGCACTGCTGAACGACTCGCTCGCCAAAGTGCGCGCCAGCGGCAAATATGCCGAGATTGAAGCCAAATACTTTGCCAACGGCAAATAAATCCCTTTTGCTTAACCCATGTTTTATCGCAACCCAGCTTGCATTTCGTTGCGAACAAAACATGCGTGTTTAAACCCAAGCCTTTTGATGATTTGGATAACCAGCGTCAAAAGGTTTCTGCGTTTACCCAAGCAGGAAATTTTCAGGCTGCCGATTAAAGCCCCTAGGCATAACACAGCCGCGCAGCCCAAGGCAGCCTGAAAAACACGCCACGCTTGTTTACACCAAAGCAACAAACCGCAGCAACATTCCCATAACCGCAGCCTGAAATCCCAATCCTTTTTCAGGCTGCCCTTGCAATTCCAAGCCCTAACCACAATATCCGAGAAACTTTGCGCCTGAAAGCCATCGCGTGCTATTGCAGGTTAAACCATCCAACCGTTCCCAATCTCTGCGCCACATCAAAGCAGAACAGCCTAAAAAATACGCGGATCAATCACCATTATCTACCGAGTGCCTCCTATGTCTGAAAACCAAATTCCCGAACAAGAAAACGAAGAAGCCGTAAACAACGACAACCGCCCGCTCACCCCCGAAGAGCAGCGCGAACGCCTGCGCCGCCTTATCATCCAAGGCAAAGAGCGCGGCTACATCACCTACGCCGAAATCAACGATGCCCTGCCCGACGATATGTCTGATGCCGAGCAGATTGACAACATCGTCAACATGATTCAAGGCTTGGGCATCCAAGTAACCGAAGAAGCCCCCGATGCCGACAGCCTGCTGATGAACGACAACAGCACCGCCATCACCGATGAAGACGCCGTTGCCGAAGCCGAAGCCGCGCTGTCGCAAGCCGATTCCGAATTCGGACGCACCACCGACCCCGTGCGCATGTATATGCGCGAAATGGGGCAAGTGGATTTGCTTACCCGCGAAGACGAAATCAAAATCGCCAAAGAAATTGAAAACGCCTTGAAAAACATGATTCAAGCCATTTCAGCCTGCCCTGGGTCTATCGGCGAGATTTTGGATTTAATCAACCAAATCAAAAAAGACGAAATCAAAGTGGACGAAGTGGTGGAAGCCATCATTGACCCCAACGAAGTTTTGCTCAACGAGCTGGGCTTAGGGCATCTGGAAAGCAGCCTGAATAACAATCAAGCTGCATCCAACGAAGATGCCGCCGAAGATGGCGACAGCGACGACAGCAGCGAAGACGATGACGACAGCGAAGGCGACAGCGCCGCCATAGAAAGCCAAAACTTGGAAGAACTCAAAGCCCAAGTTTTAGACCACTTCAAACAAATTGAAAAAAGCTACAACCTGATGATTCGCGCCCTAGACAAAAGCGGCAGCAGCAGCGCGAAATATCTGGAACATCGTGGCAACATCGCCAACAAATTGCTGGAAGTGCGCTTCTCTACCCGCCAAATTGAAAAATTGAGCGACAGCCTGCGCTCGCGTGTGGAAAAAATCCGCAGACTAGAACGCGAAATCCGCGACATCTGCCTAGACCGCGTGAACATGGATAAAGACTACTTCATCGCCAACTTCCTGCCCAATGCCACCAATTTGGAATGGATTGAAGATGAAATCGCCAAAAAACGCGTGTGGAGCGAAACGCTGGATCGCTTCCGCCACGCCATTTTGGAAAAACAAACCGAAATGGCAGAGCAGGAGCAACACGCGCGCGTATCCATTGCCGAATTGAAAGAAATCAGCAAAAACATGGTGAAAAGCGAAAAAGAAACCGCTGCCGCCAAGCAAAAAATGATTCAGGCAAACTTGCGTTTGGTGATTTCCATTGCCAAAAAATACACCAACCGCGGTTTGCAATTCCTTGATTTGATTCAGGAAGGCAATATCGGCTTGATGAAAGCGGTGGACAAGTTTGAATATCGTCGCGGCTATAAGTTCTCCACTTATGCGACTTGGTGGATTCGCCAAGCGATTACGCGTTCCATCGCCGACCAAGCACGCACCATCCGCATCCCCGTGCACATGATTGAGACGATTAACAAAATGAACCGCATTTCGCGCCAATATCTGCAAGAGACGGGCGAAGATCCCGATTCTGCAAAACTGGCGGAATTGATGGAAATGCCAGAAGACAAAATCCGCAAAATCATGAAAATCGCCAAAGAACCGATTTCTATGGAATCACCCGTTGGCGATGATGACGACAGCCACTTAGGCGATTTTATTGAGGATGTGAACAACGTTGCACCAGCCGAAGCGGCGATGTATTCCAGCCTGCGCGAAGTAACCGCCGATGTGCTGGAAAGCCTGACCCCACGCGAGGCGAAAGTGCTGCGGATGCGCTTTGGCATTGATATGAACACCGACCACACGCTGGAAGAAGTGGGTAAGCAGTTTGACGTTACACGCGAGCGCATCCGCCAAATTGAAGCCAAGGCGCTGCGCAAACTGCGCCATCCTACGCGCTCCGACAAGCTGAAAAGTTTCTTGGATAGCGAAGAAGGGAAATAATTTGCCATACGGCATAGCTGGTTTTGTTTTGGGGCTGTCCTAGATAACTAGGATAAATTATCTCTTACCAGTTGTTTTAAA
>CAUSAW010000008.1:0-38401 GCA_963529725.1 uncultured Kingella sp.
GCTTTGATGCCGCTTGATTTTTTCGGGTAGCATACTTTTTAGGACACTACCAATTGATTTTCAGGCTGCAGCGCGTTTGTGTATCAAATACGACACCTGCAAATTTTATTTTCAAACTATTTTTATGGGTAAATATTATGGATGATTTTAATTCGACAATATCGGTTGATTTTTTAAATTATCAATATGAAATTTTAGGTATTGCTCCGTTTTTAAATAACTCCGAGGTAACGGAGATTTGTATCAATAGCCCAGGCGAAGTTTTTTTGGAAACAATTCATGGTTGGCAAAATATTAAAGTAGATACGCTAACTTTTGATAGGGCTAGGCAATTTTGCACGACTGTAGTGAATGAGAGTAATACTGGACAGCGCATTACGGAAACTGAACCCATGGTATCACTAACTTTTCCAACAGGACAACGGGCACAATTTGTAATCCCCCCTGCTTGTGATGCAGAGAAAGTATCTATTACGATTCGTTTACCTTCAAAGCATACTAAAAGTTTAAGTCAATACAGCAAAGATGGTTTTTTTAATCAAATTATTGACTTAAATGGTGGATTATCCAAACATGATGAAGAATTAATTGAATTAAAAAATAACAATCAATTTGAGTTGTTTTTCAAAAAAGCAGTAGAGTATAAAAAAAATATTGTAGTTTCTGGTGCGACTGGGAGTGGTAAAACCACATTTATGAAAGCATTAGTAAATCATATTCCTTTGCATGAGAGATTAATTAGCATTGAGGATGCACGAGAATTATTTATTCCGCATCAAAATGTAGTGCATTTGTTATATTCAAAAGGAGGGCAAGGATCGGCTAACGTTACAGCAAAAAGTTGTATGGAATCTTGTTTGCGAATGAAGCCTGATAGAATTATTTTAGCGGAATTACGTGGTGATGAGGCATTTTATTTTATTCGCAACTGCGCCTCAGGCCACCCAGGGTCTATTACTAGTTGCCACGCAGGTAGTACAGAACAAACTTGGGATCAATTGGCTTTGATGATTAAAGCATCACCAGAAGGATCTGGATTAGAATTTGGAGTAATTAAATCCTTATTAAAACAGACAATTGATATTATTGTGCATATTCGTGCTCATGCAGGTTCTCGTTTTATTACTGGGATTGATTTTAATCCAATTAAACTCTGACCTGCTTTTTAATATACTATTTTATAACGAACAAGATGACAAAAACCATGAATAATATTCAATCTATCAAAGAAATTTTTATTATCTCTTTATTTGTACTATCTTTAACTGGATGTAAAAAAGCCGATGACACTCCCGATGCATTAGAAGAAATGGCAAATCATCAAAACCTAATAGAGTCCATGGCATCCCAAGTAAATCTCCCTCCTACTCCTATAAAAGCACAACAAAAACAAGCTACTCAACAATCTTTGCCTACACCAGAGATATTAGGATTTCCTTATCCCGTATTTGCTGAACCTTATGCACAGGCGTTATCTTCTCAAAAAGCATTGCCTGAAAATGAGCAGACTACTGTAGTAACTCAATTAGCAGAAAAAGAAACAGCCGTTCTTTATTTTGGTAAAAATTATCAGCTGATAAACAATCCACAAAATGGTGGTTATTACCGCAGAATTCTAGGCAAAAACAAGAACGGACAAATTGTTGCTCAAGATTACTATCAAGATACGCAAACCCCTCAAACTGCACCTTTTGCATTTACTGCATCTGGAAATATCCGTAGCTTTGATAGTAATGGAAATATTGACAGCATCATCATCAGTTTTGATAAAAGTGGAAATTTAGAAACCGCAACCAACTATAAAAACGGAATTGCCATTACTCCTGCTGCGATATATCGAGATAATAAGCTGGTTGCTCAAGCAAAAGTAGATAATCCATTTAGTATTGCTATTTATTACGAAGATGGAAAAACTGTTGCAGCAGTTTATGATTTTCTAGACAAAGAAATGAAAACAGGGCGAATTGCTTTTTTTAGGGAGAATGGTTCACCTATTTCAGTATTGAATATGGTAAATGGTTCATCTATTGGTGCTGTTTTATGGGATAAAAATGGTGTGCTTACAAATGGGGATTCATTTCCAGAAGAGAGCAAACCTGTAAATAAACGAGTAAAGGATATACTTGCGATTATTAAAAAATAAAATTTCGCAAAGATTCTATTTAAAACGCTTATTTTATGGGGCTATACTAGATAAGCCCCTATTTTATTGAATATTTTAATTTTATAACTTTATAGATTAGACACCGTATTGATCAACACCATGTCTGTTCACGCGATTTTTATCATCTTAGCTTTGCCCATATCATGCGCCGACTATTGCTCACCTTTTTACTCTTGCCCGCGTTTGCCCTTGCCGCGCCGCCATCGCCCGCCACAGCCGAACGCTCAGCACCGAAAGAAACCATGCAGCTTATCAAACCCGATGCCAATTTATACCACGTGGACGACAAACTCTATCGCAGCGAACAGCTTAATCACGACGACATCGCCACGGTGCATCAGCTGGGCATCCGCAGCGTGGTGAATTTGCGCTATTTCAGCCGCAAAAAAGACCAAAAGATTTTTGCCGACAGCCCCGATGTGGCGCTGATTAATCACCCCTTGCTCACTTGGCGCGTGCAGCCGCGCGAGATTGCGCAAGTGTTGTGGACGATTGAGCAGCAGCAAAAAACGGGCGCGGTATTGGTGCATTGCTATCACGGCGCGGATCGCACGGGCGTGATTGTGGCGATGTATCGTATTGTGTACCACGGGATGCCGATTGCAGCGGCGCGCGAAGAAATGATGCACGAGCGCTTTGGTTATCACAGCATTTGGCGCAATTTGGAGCGCTTGTTTACCGAAGAGAATGTGGCGTTGATTCGGGCGGAATTGGCGCGGTTGCGTGGGGTGCAATCGTGAAAAACAAACTAGGCTATTTTTTCCCGCACTCATGCCTAGTGTTAAGCATCATCAGCAAGAGCCATCTCACTTCGCAAATTTCCACAATAGAGTAAACATTACGGCAGCCTGAAAAAGGGTGCACTGTTTAACGCATTGCGAGCTTGTTGATTTAGCCCATTGCGTAAACCACGCAGCAATTTTCCACCGTTGATTGCGACCAAAAGATTCCTTAAATTCGCCCCAAAGGCAGCCTGAAAACCCGATACACACAAGAAAGCCCAACATGGACACCCTACTCAGCATGAAAGTCTTTTGCCAAGTCGTACAAAGCGGCAGCTTCACCCGCGCCGCCGACCTGCTTGGCATCTCCATCCCCATGGCAAGCAAACACGTTTCCCACCTAGAAAAAACCATCGGCGCGCAGCTGCTCTATCGCAACAACCGCAGCCTGAAACTCACCGACCCTGGCACCGCCTACTACCGCGACTGCCAAAGCGCGCTAGAACTGCTCGCCCAAGCCGCCGAACACGCCAGCGCAGGCATCCATCGCGCCCAAGGCACGCTGCGCATCGCCGCTCCCGTATGGTTTGCCTGCGACAAATTCGCCCGCTTGCTCGCCGAGTATCAACAGCGCCATCCCGATGTAGAACTAGAACTCACCCTTTCCAACCGCCATGTAGATTTAAACAGCGACGGCGAAGACCTAGCCCTGCGCCTATCCGAAACCCTCGCCGAAAACATCATCGCCAAACGCCTCGGCAACATCCCCTTCTACCTCGTCGCCACCCCCACCTATCTCGCCCAACATGGCACCCCGCGCACGCCCAAAGACCTCACCCAACACCAAGCCATCCTGCCCACCTATGTGGACGTATCCCGCATGAACACCCAATATCAAGGCAAAACCACCGCGCTCGTCTTCCAAGGCAGCAAAATGCGCAGCAACCACACCCAAATGGTTGCCGCGCTTATCCGCGCCCACGTTGGCATCGGTTATATGCCCGCATGGCTTGCTGACGACGACATCGCCGCAGGCAAACTCATCCGCCTGCTGCCCGAATGCCCCATGAACAACCCCCCGTTTTACGCCGTTTACGCCAACCGCCAATACATGAAAGCCACCGTGCGCAGCTTTATAGACTTTATGAGCGAGCAAATGGCAGCCTGAAAGCCGCAGGCTTCAACGAAGTTAAAACGAGCGCAGCGAGTTTCGGCGTAGCCAAAACCGCGCAAACCTCATCCCAAAAACAACCAAAGGCAGCCTACGTAGCGAAGCGGAGTTACGGAGCTAAAACCCATTTCAGGCTGCCTTTGGCATCACATCATCACCCCCTGCCACATCGCATACACCCCCAGCGCCAACAACATCGCCGCCACCAAATGATAAAACACCGCCTGCGGCAACCGCTGCCGAATCCGCCCGCCCAGCCAAACAAACCCTAACGACACCACCATCACCACCCCCAAAAGCGACCAATCTTTCGCCCCAAAACCGCTTAACACAGGAAACAACACCACAATCTGCGTTAATTTCGTAATCAAAATGCTGATGTTGTTCACCATCACCATTTCCGTTTTACTGCGTCCCGTGCCCAGCAAATAAATCATCAAAAACGCCACAATCGCATTGGTAACACCGCCCACAATCCCTGCCACAAAGCCAAACGCCAGCATTGTCCCCCGCCCCAAGCCAAAGCGAATGCGAAAACGGCTGTATTGCGTTGCCACATAAAAAATCAGCGTGAGCCCCAAAAACACCTTCAACGCAGGCTCAGGAAACACCAGCAGCAACTTCACCCCAATCAAACCACCCAAAAAACTGCTCACAAACAACGGCAAAAATGCCCTGCCATAGCCCAACACATTGCGCCCAAAGCCCGCACCCGAGCGCAGCATCACCACATTCATCACTATACACGGCACCACCACCATCGCCACCGCCACTTTCAACGGATAAAACCCCGCAATCACCGCCGTGCCCACAATCGGATAACCAAACCCCGTAATCCCATGCAACAACGCCCCTACCACAAAGAAAAACAAAATAATGTAATCATCTGCCGACCAAGCCATCTTGATTGCGCCTTTCCATGCCAAAGCGCGATAGTATAAGTACCAATCCAACAGCAAATTAGATTGTTTCTTTATATGGTTTAGATGTAAAAAGCAGCCTGAAAACGTTTTACCCGTTTTCAGGCTGCCGCAACCGCCAACAACGTTTCGCAGGCTTCATCTTGATAGATTTGCCAAATCGCATCCGATTTTTGCAAATACACCGCCCACTGCATATTCACTTCCACCGCCCAATAATCCAGCAAAATCATGCCATTGCGTTCAAACCAAATCACGCCCAGCTCAAACAAAAAGCTGCGATAATCCGCCGCCGATTGCAGCGCCCGCTGCGCCCAAAAATTCTGCACCGCATTATCCAGCGCATTCAATTGCGCCAACACTTCGCGCACCACAGCAGGCAATTCGCCCGCCGCCCATTCTTGCGGATAGACCACCGAAAACACCGTATTCGCGCCATCGTCATACTCAAAGCCCACCCTGCCCTATTCATCAGCAGCTTCAAATTGGGTATGGCGCGGAAAATGGCGATGCAGCAAGCAACATTCCAACCATTGCTTTAACACAAACACGCTCCCTTTTTACATTTTCAGGCTGCCTTTTAACACAAAATTTGATAATGACTACTATTTCTGTCAAAATACGCGCCTTGCAGTCCCCATTTTAACCCTTTATTTACATACGGAGATTTCCTATGAAAAAAACCGCTCTCGCCCTTTTCTTAACCACCCTAGCCACCAGCGCATTCGCCGCCGATTTCGCCCAAGAACACACACTCACCATCAACGGCGCGCCTGCTTATCTGGCAGAAACTTCTGCCCGCGTGTTGGGCAACGCCAAAGGCTCTGCGCCAGAATTGGTGGACGACATCACAGACGGCTTGGGCGCAAAAAAAATCCCGGGCTATAAAGTGATGATTATGGGGCGCACTTATTCCGTTGCCGCCGAAACCAAGCCGCCTAAGGAAGGTCAAACCCAATGGCGCGAAAAACCCTATGTGCATCGCGGCGTGAAATTGTTTGTTGGCATTCCTGTAATCAACGGCAAAATGGATTTGGCGCACGCTCTCCTGCTGAACATCGGCGTGGTGGACGACAACGGCGGCTCATCCGAGCATTTGCCTGATGAAAAAATCCGCCCTGTTGGCAAGCAGCTGATGAGCGAAAGCGCCAAAGTGGAACAACCGCGCTTGAAAATCAGCGCCCTGCAATGGCCTGATATGGCACACAAAGCCACCAACGGCGGCGGCGTGAAGCTAGAAGCCGAAGCGGTGATTGATGGCAAGCGCATTCACACCAAAATGGACAGCCCATTCGCCCGCTTCTACACCGCCAAACCCACCAGCAGCGCACCATTTAAAGCCGATGCGCGCTTTGTGAAATAACGCGGTTTGAATGATAAAAGGCAGCCTGAAAACGATATTTTCATTTTCAGGCTGCCTTTATGGTATTGAATGGTTTACAAAAATATACAATAATCCAACCTATCTTAAAATTCAGCCCCCTTTCTCAACCCATCCTTAAAAAGGAAATTGCTATGTCTTTAAAACAAATCAGTTCACTCACTTTGGTTGCGCTTTGTTTAGCTGCTTGCGGTGGCGGTGGCGGCGGCAGTGGTTCGCGCAATAATCTTAATGCGCCCAATGGCAACGACAGCAGCAGCAATAAAACGCCGAATACGCCTGATTTTAGCGTGCCTAAGCTGCTTAAAGTTTCCGAGTTGCAACAAGATGCGGATGAAGAATTGGATAACCATTTTAGTTCGCCCACCAAAATATCTTCATACGCCATCAAGATAGGAGAAAAAACCTATACTCATGGCAATATTGATCTTGCTACGCTGGGCAATGGTCTGAAACGTGTAGATGTTACCGAAACAGCAACCGCCAATATCAATGGGCAAAACCACAAAATAACTCGCACCAGCAAATTGCATCTATATCAACAACCCTATTCTATTGTTACTTTCACCCGAGTTACAGGCGGGCAAGTGGGCAATTTAGGAAAAATTGAGAAAGGCGAATTTGACTCTTATTACACCTTAGGGCAATCAACCAAAACGCTGCCAAGCGCAGGCTCGTTTAACTATAAAGGCGTTGCGTTTAATGAGAATGAACGCGGCAACTTGGATTACACCATTAACTTTGATACCAAAATGGGTTCAGGCTCAATCAGTGGGCTGAACGAAACAGGCAAAATTACCCTGCATGAAAGCAATATTGTTAAACGAGATTACGATACGGAAGAGTTTTCTCACTATGGCGTGGTTGAAGGCAAAGCAACGTTAGAGAAACAAGGTAACGCCACTTATGATTTAGGCATTTTTGGACCTAATGCCAATGAAATCGCAGGAATAGTTACCAAAGGTGATAAAGATTTAGTCGGCTTTGGCGGTCAAAAACAATAACTCCCATTCTTTGCTCAACAAAAGGCAGCCTGAAAACGGTGTTTTCCATTTTCAGGCTGCCTAACTACACCCCATCTTCACAACAAAATGAATAAGCTCCCCTTGCTCTTGCTGCCGCTTTCCATGCTTTCGCTTGCCGGCCCGACTGCGCATCCCTCCG
The DNA here is from genome assembly GCA_963529725.1 of uncultured Kingella sp. Classification (GTDB taxonomy): domain Bacteria; phylum Pseudomonadota; class Gammaproteobacteria; order Burkholderiales; family Neisseriaceae; genus Kingella_B. The sequence goes on from CAUSAW010000008.1 coordinate 7,523, forward strand.
CCCCCGCCCCGCTTTTCTTTGATGACCGCGAACTCGTTCCCATCCCAACCGAGCAGCCAGCCCAGCCTGCTGATCCCGCCGCGCAGCTTGCCGACAACACCAGCGCAGACGACAACACGCTGGAAACGCAAATCAACCGCGCCATCATCACCCGCGATTGGGCAACGCTGCCCGCGCTGTTGGAGCGTTATCGCGCCGATCCGCAGCACGATCAAACGCTGTATGACTATGCGCTGGGTGCCTTGCGCCGTTCGCAGTTGCGCCACAACGAAGCGATTGCGCGCTATCGCCAGATTGTGGCAAGGCAGCCTGAATTGGCTTATCCGCGTTTTGATTTGGGCGTGATGCTGTTTGAAGACAAGCAATACAACGCCGCCCAAGCCGAGCTGGAACGCGCCAAGCCCGATTTATCGCCCGAAATGCAGCAGATTGCCGAGCAATATCTCGTCGCCATCGCGCAAGAGCAAAATTGGCAGCCTGAAATGTCGTTGCAATACGAAGCGACGGATAATGTAAACAACGCTGCCGATGCGCGCGAAATTGAAATCAACGGGCGTATTTGGCGCAAAACCGCAGAGAGCTTGCCGCAAAGTGCACAGGGTTTGCGCTATGGCTTGGGCGTGGAGCGCAAGCGCAATTTGGCGGGGCATCATTTTTTGTATGGGCGCATCAACGGCGATGGCGTGTCGTATTGGGATAAGCATGAATACGATGAACAAAGCGTGAACCTTGCGCTGGGCTATAAGTATTACGCGGTGAAGCGCTCGTTTGGCGTGGTGCCGTTTTTTGAGCAAAACTGGCTGGGCGGCAGCCGATACAGCCACAATTTTGGCGTACAAACCGATTTTTCGCAGCAATTGGGCAAACGCTGGCGGGCGGTGTTCAACGCGGGCTATGTTGCCAAGCGCTACGATGAGCCGCATATCGCCAAGCGCTACAACGGCAAAATGCCGCTGCTGGGCGCAACGCTGATGTATCACGCGCCGCATAATTGGCTGCTGTATGGCGGGGTGGATTGGTCGCACGATCTCACCCAAGATGCGGAGCAGGCTTCGGTGCGCAAAGGGGTGCGACTGGGCATGGCAAAAACATTTGACAACGGGCTGGGGTTGCGCACGCATCTGCGCTACACACGGCGCACGTTTGACCAAGCAGGCACGCTGGTTTATTTCTATCCGCGCCAAGACGATGAATATCAGGCGAATGTGTCGCTGTGGCACAATAAACTTTCGTGGAAAAACTTTACGCCGCATTTAAATTTCCGCTATCTGGCGATAGACAGCAATATGAAAGGTTTTTACTCGCGCCAAAACGCGCAATGGTTTTTAAGCGTGGAGCGGCAGTTTTAAGGCAGCCTGAAAACAAAAAAAGCAGACCGCAACACAGTCTGCTTTTTTGTTTTCAGGTTTTTGTTTTGGAACAAGGCTCAGGCTTAATCCAACACGCCGTATTTGCCTTCGTTGAACTCTTGGAAGCTCTCAATCAGCTCTTCGCGGGTGTTCATCACAAAAGGCCCGTGGGCGGCAATGGGCTCGTCAATCGGCACGCCAGAGAGCAGCAGGATTTCGGCTTTGCCGCTGCCCACGTTGCGGATGCGGATTTCGCCGTCTTCGCGCTCAAACACGGCAAGCTGGGTTGCGCCCATGCGGCTGCTGCCGTTTAATTCCACTTCGCCGTGGCGCACCACGAGGGAGAGATTGTGGCTTTCAGGCAGCCTGAAAACCTGTTCCGCGCCTTCGTCCACGCTTACATCCCACACGTTCAGCTCGGTGAAGGTGTCGGCGGCGCCGCGTTTGCCGTCAAACTCGCCTGCAATCACGCGCACGCTGCCTGCTTCGGTTTGCACCACGGGGATGCCGTCTGATGGCAGGTGTTGGTAGCGGGGCGGTGTGCGTTTGTGTTCGCGCGGCAGGTTCACCCAAAGCTGCGCCATTTCAAACTGGCCGCCGCGTTCGGAGAATTCGGGGCTGTGGAATTCTTCGTGCACAATGCCGTTGCCAGCGGTCATCCATTGCACGTCGCCTTGTTTGATTACGCCGCCTCCGCCGCTGCTGTCGCGGTGGGCAACTTCGCCTGCATAGGCAATGGTTACGGTTTCAAAACCCCGGTGCGGATGCCCGCCCACGCCGCTCGGTTTGCCGCTGTTGGGCGCAAATTCCATTGGGGCGGCATAGTCAAACATTAAAAACGGGCTGGTTTGTTTGTCCTCGCCCATGTGGGAAAACAGCGGGGAAACTCTAAATCCGTTGCCTACCCAGTGGGTGCTTGGAGCGTTGTAGATATTTTTGATGGTACGCATGGCGTGTCCTTTCTGTGTGTTCGGTTGTGTTTTGGATTTCTTGGAATTGCCGTATCAGGGCATGCCCATTGCTTGGGCGTCGCGCAGGGCGGCGGGGGTAACGTCGCGGCCTTCGGGGTCAATCACGGTAACGCTTGCCAAATGGGCTTTAAGCTGCCCTGTAATCGCGCCGACGTAGCCTTGGCGCAAACGGTCGCGCTCGGCGATTTCCTCGGCGCTTAGTACGCGGGTTTTGGCGATACGAGCCAATTCGTTGATGCGGTCAAGTTCTGGGATACGCATATCAGAGTCCTTTCTTTTTTAGTTCCTTGTTTAACGGTGTGATGTATTATGTGGGTTAATTATTTTTCCACAAGTACGCACAATTTTTATACTGTAAAAGGACAACCATGAACGAAACCAAAAACGCCCTACCATCCAGCGATTACACCGAATCCTGCCCCGTCAGCACCATCTTGGATATCATCGGCGGCAAATGGAAAATGCTGATTTTGTACCACCTGTTTGGCGACACACGGCGTTTCAACGAATTGCAGCGGCTGATGCCCACCATCACCCAGCGGATGCTCACCTTGCAGCTGCGCGAATTGGAGCAGGACGGCATCGTCCACCGCGAGGTGTATCCACAAGTGCCGCCAAAGGTGGAATACTCGCTCACCGACTTCGGGCGCACGCTGCTGCCCGTGATTCAGGCAATGCACGACTGGAGCGAAACCTACGCGCAGGAATGCGGTAAACATAAAAAGCCAGCCGAGAGCTGAAAAAGGCAGCCTGAAAGCCGAAGGCTTCAACGAAGTTAAAACAGCAGCCCCTTGCGTATCAAAAGGCAGCCTGCGAAGCGAAGCGGAGTTGCGAAGCTAAAACCCGCATTCCCATTTTCAGGCTGCCTCAACCGCAAGCCCGCTTCGCTACACCCCACGCCTTATATATAATAAACACCGAATGCAGTAGCCCTCCACCCATTCCAAAAAAAAGGAAACCCACCATGAGCGAACTCGCCGACTTAGCCCAAGCCCAGCAAGACTACGAAGCCTACACCGCTGCCCAATCGCCCCAAGCGCAAAAACTACTTACCACCGCGCTGCAACTTGCCGCGCAGCATTATCCGCCCGAAGCCAAAACCCACATCGCCCGTGAACCCGTGTTACAGCATCTGCTTGCCGCCGCCAAAATGGTTGCCGACATGGATTTGCTGCCCGAAGCCGTTGCCGCCACCGTGCTCGCCGAAATTTCCAGCTATCTGCCCAACTGGCAAGAAACCGTGTCCGAGCAATGCGGCAAAACGGTGGTAACGCTGGTGCAAGGCATAGACGAAGTGCAAAAGCTCACCCATTTTGCCAAAGTGGACGCGCTGGCAACGCCCGAAGAGCGCGCCGCCCAAGCCGAAACCATGCGCAAAATGCTGCTGGCGATGGTGTCCGATATTCGCGTGGTGTTGATTAAACTCGCGCTGCGCACGCGCACCATGCAATTTTTGGGGCAAACGCCCGACAGCCCTGAAAAACGCGCCGTCGCCAAAGAAACGCTGGATATTTTCGCCCCGCTCGCCAACCGCTTGGGCGTGTGGCAGCTCAAATGGCAGCTGGAAGACTTGGGCTTTCGTCATCAAAACCCCGAAGAATACAAACGCATCGCCAAGCTGTTGGAAGACAAGCGCACCGAACGCCTGGAATACATTGACCATTTTCTCAACATCATCCGCAGCGAAATGGACAAAGTAGGCATTCAATACGATGTGGCGGGGCGACCCAAACACATCTATTCCATCTACAAAAAAATGGTGAAGAAAAAGCTGGATTTTGAAGGGCTGTACGACATCCGCGCCGTGCGCATTTTGGTGAACACCATCCCCGAATGCTATGCCACGCTTGGCATCATCCACAGCCTGTTCCAGCCCATCCCTGGCGAGTTCGACGACTACATCGCCAATCCCAAAGGCAATGGCTATAAATCATTGCACACCGTTATCGTAGGCCCCGAAGACAAAAGCATTGAAGTGCAAATCCGCACCTTTGAAATGCACCAATTCAACGAATTTGGCGTAGCAGCGCATTGGCGCTACAAAGAAGGCGGCAAAGGCGACAGCGCCTATGAGCAAAAAATCGCATGGCTGCGCCAGCTTTTGGATTGGCGCGAAAACATGGCAGAAAGCGGCAAAGAAGACCTTGCCGCCGCGTTTAAAACCGAATTGTTTAATGACACGATTTACGTTTTAACCCCGCATGGCAAAGTGCTTTCGCTGCCTGCGGGCGCAACGCCGATTGATTTTGCCTACGCCTTGCACAGCAGTTTGGGCGACCGCTGCCGCGGCGCAAAAGTGGACGGGCAGATTGTGCCGCTGTCCACACGGCTGGAAAACGGGCAGCGCGTGGAAATTATCGCCGCCAAAGAAGGGCATCCGTCGGTGAACTGGCTGCATGAAGGCTGGGTGAAATCGCCGCGCGCCATCAGCAAAATCCGCGCTTATATTCGCGCGCAAAATGCGGAAACGGTGCGCGAAGAAGGCAAAAACCAGTTTGAAAAAATCATCAGCAAAATCACGCCCAAGCCCAACCAGCAGCAGCTTTGCGAGAAGCTGGGTTTCAGGCTGCTGGATGATTTGTTTACCGCGCTGGGGCAAGGCGAAATCACGCCGCGTGCCATCCAAAAAGCCTGCGGCGCGTTGGTTGAGCCTGCGCCTGCGCCGATTAGCGCCACCAGCATGGTGAAAAAATCCAAAATCCAGTCGGGCGACAAAAATGGCGTGTTGGTGGACGGCGAAAGCGGCTTGCTGACCACGCTGGCAAAATGCTGCAAACCTGCGCCGCCCGATTTAATCATCGGCTTTGTTACGCGCGAGCGCGGCGTGTCCATCCATCGGCAGGGGTGCAGCGATTTTGAGCATTTGGCAAAACAATCGCCCGAAAAAGTGTTGCCCGCCAGCTGGGCGGTGTTGGATGCCAACCAAGTGTTTGCGATTGATATTGAAGTGCGCGCCAACGACCGCAGCGGCTTGCTGCACGATGTGTCGGACGCGCTGGCGCGCTATAAAGTGAACGTTACTGCGGTGCAGATGCAAACGCGCAATTTGGAAGCGAGTATGCGCTTTACGCTGGAAATGAAAAAGGTGGACGAATTGCCGCGCGTGTTGGCGGGCGTGGCGGAAGTGAAAGGCGTGGCGAGCGTGGCGCGGATTTAGTTTGCCAAAGGCAGCCTGAAAACGTATCGGGATAGTGGTTTTAGCCGCGCTGAAACACGCTTCGCTTGTTTTCAGGCTGCCTACTGCATTCAACTCATGTTCAATCATCGAAACAACGTTGCAAAGCCATAGCGATAATTTTTCTGATTAGGCAGCCTGAAAACCAAATCTCTTTTCAGGCTGCCTAATCTCCACCATCATCAGGGCAATGCCCGCATTTATCCAAAGGAAAAACCATGAAACGATTGCTTATCGCACTTATCCCCGCCACCGCACTCGCTGCGCCCTTGCAAGGCTTTTACGACAATTTTGACGACTGGGACATCGCCTGCGACAACACAGGCACTTGCCGCATCGCGGGTTATCAAGAAGATTACGGCACGCACCCCATTTCCGTTTTATTCACCCGCCAAGCAGGGGCAAACGCGCCCGTGCAAGGACGAATTGCTGTTGCGCCCGATTTTACCGATGACGCGCCCGATTTAGTGCTGGGCAAGCGCAGCGAATTGTGGCTCAACGGCAAATCGCTGGGGCACGTGAAATTAGACAAAGATTTTTACGGCACACTCAGCCCCGCGCAAACACAAACCCTGCTCGCCGCGCTGCGCCGCCACAGCCGCATCGTATTAACATCGGGCAAGCACCGCTGGACGCTGTCCGATAAGGGCGCGGCGGCAGCGATGCTTAAAGCGGACGAATTTCAACGCCGTCTCAACACGCCTTCCGCGTGGATACGCAAGGGCAACAGCCGCCATGCCGTGCTTGCGCCGCAAGCCATGCCAACTATTCGCGCGGTGGCGGTGCCACAAAAGGGCAGCTATGAATTGAAAGCGGGCACGGACAAGCATCGCGCGGTGTGGACACGGCTGGCAGCAAGCAATCAAGTAAACGATGAACACGATGATTATTGCGCTTCGCTGCACCCTGCCGACAATCCCGATGTAAACAAACCGCAAGACATTACCGTTTACCCATTGAATAATCGGCAAGTATTGGTGGAAACGCTGTGTAATTTTGGCGCGTATCAAGGCACGAATCTGTATGCGGTCATGGATAAATCGCTGCACAAAGTGGAACAAGTGTTTGCCAACGACTATGGCGGGCATGCAGGCTTTGACGCGGAAACATCAACGCTGGCAGGCGGCTTTAAATCGCGCGGCTTGGGCGATTGCTGGGGCGGGCGAACCGCCGTGTGGAATGGCAAAACCTTTGTGAAAAGCAGCAAGGATACAACGGGGTCGTGCCGCGGCTTTATGGGCGGGGCTTGGACGCTGCCGATTTGGAAAACGAATGTGATAAGATGAAATAGGCAGCCTGAAAACAGAGGCGGCGCGTTGTAACCCAGTCAATCGGTTTTCAGGCTGCCTATTCCATCAAGGCAGCCTGAATTTGTTTACTCGCTATCACTCATCCCACAAAGGACACCCCCATGCTCACCGCCCTGCGCCAAACTCTATCCCAACACGCGCTCGCCGCGCTCATCATCCCCACCGCCGACCCGCATCTCTCCGAATACATCCCCGAGCATTGGCAATCGCGCCAATATTTTTCAGACTTCACCGGCTCGGCAGGCGTGCTAGTGGTGCAGCCTGAAAGCGCTGAACTGTGGACAGACGCGCGCTATTGGACACAAGCCGAAGCCGAGCTGGCAGGCAGCGGCATCAGCTTGCAAAAGCAAGAAAACGGGCGCAACCACATCGCCCATCTGGCGCAAACGCTGCCTGAAAATGCCGCCGTGGGCATCGCGCCCGATATGCTGTCAATAAGCGAATTGCGCCGCATTCAGGCTGCCTTCGCGCCGAAAAACATCGCGCTCAAACACGATTTGGATTACACCGCCGCCGCATGGGGCAACGACCGCCCTGCCCTGCCCACCGCGCCCGTGTTCGCGCAACAAGCCGAGTTTGTGCCGCACACCGCCGCCGAAAAGCTGCACCGCGTGCGCCAAGCCATGCGCGATGTGGGCGCCGATTGGCACTTCATCTCCGCGCTGGACGACATCGCATGGCTCACCAATCTGCGCGGTAGCGACATCGCCTACAACCCCGTGTTTCTCTCGCACCTGCTCATCGGCGCAGATGGCACGGCAACGCTGTTTGTTGCGCCCGATAAAATCTCGCCCGACATTCAGGCTGCCTTAAACACCGCCGCCATCCAAATCCAGCCGTATGAACACGCGGCAGACGCGCTGGCGCAGCTTTCAGGCTGCCTGATGTACGACCCCGCCAAAGTTGCCGTGGCTACCGTTTTCAGGCTGCCTGAAAGCATGGTTAAACGCGAGCAAGCCAATCCATCCACCCAATTCAAAGCCGAAAAATCCGCCGCCGAAGTCGTCAACATCCGCCAAGCCATGCTGCAAGACGGCATCGCGCTGTGCGGCTTTTTCGCCGAGCTGGAACAACGCCTCGCGCAAGGCGACACCATCACCGAATACCAAATTGGCGAAATGCTGTTGCACCACCGCAGCCAGCGCGAATATTTCGTCTCCGAGAGCTTCGGCACGATTGCGGGCTACAACGCCAACGGCGCAATGCCGCATTACTCCGCCCCCGCCATAGGCAGCCTGAAAATCGCAGGCGACGGCTTATTGCTGATAGACAGCGGCGCGCAATACCATTGCGGCACCACCGACATCACGCGCACCATCCCCATCGGCACGCCATCCGCCTCGCAAATCCGCGATTTCACGCTGGTGTTGCAGGCGCACATTGCCCTTGCCCGCGCCGTGTTCCCCAACGGCATCGCCGCGCCAATGATAGACGCGATTTGCCGCGCGCCGCTGTGGCAAGCCCAGCGCGACTACGGACACGGCACAGGGCACGGCGTGGGCTATTTTTTGAACGTGCACGAACCGCCGCAACGCATTTCCTACTTCGCACCCAACACGCCCGAATACGCGCTGCGCCAAGGGATGCTCACATCCAACGAACCCGCGCTCTATCGCCCGAACCAATGGGGCATCCGCATAGAAAGCCTAGTCGTTGCCCAGCCTGTTGCCCAGCCGCAAGAAACCCAGTTTGGCGACTACCTTTGCTTTGAAACGGTAACGCTGTGCCCGATTGACACGCGGCTGGTGGATGCCACGCTGCTGCGCCCCGACGAGCGCGATTGGCTCAACGCCTACCACACCAGCGTGTGCGAAAAACTGCTGCCGTTTGTGAACGGCGCGGCAAAAGATTGGCTGATTGCGCGCACCCAAGCCATTTAATCTGTTTTCAGGCTGCCTAAGCGGCAAAGTCAAAACGGCAGCCTAAAAAGCAATCATTCAAGGCAGCCTGAAAATGTCCTACATCCCCGATGGCGTAACCGAATACGACACCCAACCCGACCCACTCAACCAAAACCGCGCCAGCCGCACCCGCTTTGCCGCCGCATGCCTGCCCTTATGGATAGGCATAGGCGTGTTGGTAAAGCTGCTTTTTTGGCTACACCAACCCTGCGCTCAAGGCTGCAACCTTTCCTTCGGCACGCGCATTGGCGGCGCGATGGGCGTGTTTGTGTTGGCAACCCTCACGCTGCTACGTTATCAAAATATCTGGCTGGAACGCCGTTGCAACGATGCCGAGCGCGGTTGGGCGGTGGGCGAATGGTTATTCAAAATCAGCATCGGCTTGGCGTTTATCGGGTTGCTGTCATCCAGAGCCGCCCTGCTGTTGATTGCGCTGGGCTGGGTGCAATTTGTTTACGGCTTGGCGCTGCCTGCCAACCCCTTGCCCAATATCCACGGCTTTCCGCATCCCGACACGCCCGCGCTGCGCTATGCCGCACGGGTAGCAACCGTGCTGGCGGCGGTGTTGCCGTTAATCGTATTCGTGTAGACCCCGTTTCAGGCTGCCACAGCCAATCGCAACGCCAAAGGCAGCCTGAAACTCATCTCAACTTAAAAAACAGGACACAACCATGCTTTTTCTCGCCTATCTTGTTATCGGCGCCATCGCGGGCTTTTTCGCAGGATTATTCGGCATCGGTGGCGGCACCATCATCGTGCCCATGCTGTTGCTGTTGCTGCCGCAAGCAGGCGTGCCAGACGCGCAGCTGATGGCAATGGCGCTGGGCACATCGTTCGCCACCATCGTGTTCACATCCATTTCATCGGCATGGCAACACCATAAGTTCGGCAATGTGGATTTGCGCGTGTTCCGCTTTTTTGTGCCTGCGCTGATGATTTCGGTGTTCGTGTTTGGCTACTTGGCATCGGGTTTGCCCAAAGACAAGCTGATGAAAATGTTTGCCGCCATGATGCTGTTTCTCGCCATCAAAATGCTGATTTCCAGCAAACAAAAATCCGCCCCGCCCGCCAAACCGCTCACCGCGCCCGCGCAAATCGCCGCTGGCACGGTTATCGGCGCGTTATCCAGCTTTGCTGGCATCGGCGGCGGCGCATTTATCGTGCCTTTTTTAAACAGCCGCGGCTTTGAAATGAAACGCGCCATCGGCACATCATCCGCGTGCAGCGTGCTGCTGGCCATCGGCGCGACTATTAGCTTTATGCTCAGCGGCAGCCGTTTTGAGCAAATGCCTGCTTATGCCATCGGCTTTGTGTATTTGCCTGCGTTTATCAGCATCGTTTCCGCCAGCATTCTCACTTCGCGCTTTGGCGTGATGGCGGCAAATCGCCTGCCTGTTCCCGTGTTGAAAAAAGCGTTTGGCGCGTTTTTGTGTTTTGTGGCGGTGATGATGTTGTTTAAATGATGCGAACGCGCAAGGCAGAAAACACTCCGTTGCGCGGGTTTTCAGGCTGCCTAATTTATTCAAACAAAACATGATGTTAAACACAAAAATTCGCTTTTATCTTTACAATCCGCTATAATTATGCCCAGCCGCATTTCAAACCATTAGGCAGCCTGAAAGCCCATCCATTTTCAGGCTGCCTAATCTAATCAACAAGGAATCCCCATTATGATGACACTCTATTCAGGCATCACCTGCCCATTTAGCCACCGTTGCCGCTTTGTGCTGTTTGAAAAAGGTATGGATTTTGAAATCAAAGACATCGACACCTTCAACAAACCCGAAGACCTCGCCGTTATCAACCCCTACAACCAAGTGCCCGTGCTGGTGGAGCGCGATTTAATCCTCTACGAATCCAATATCATCAACGAATACCTAGACGAACGCTTCCCCCATCCGCAGCTGATGCCCGCCGATCCCGTGATGCGCGGGCGCGGACGGCTGGTGCTGTTCCGCTTAGAAAAAGAATTGTTTGTTCACGTTGCCACGCTGGAAAACCCAGCCGCCACCAACAAAGAACAAGCCAAAGCCCGCGAAGCCATCGCCCAAGGCTTAACCATGATTGCCCCTTCGTATGCCAAGAATAAATATGTGTTGGGCGACGATTTTTCCATGATTGACGTTGCCCTCGCCCCCCTGCTCTGGCGTTTAACGCACTACGACATCAAACTGCCCAAATCTGCCGCGCCGCTGCTCAAATCTGCCGAACGCATCTTCCAACGCCCCGCGTTTGCCGAGGCGCTCACCCCCGCCGAAAAAGCCATGCGCAAATAGTTTTCAGGCTGCCTTTTATCCCCCGCCCCTTTGTTTCGCCCCAGCAATGGGCTGGCACACAAAGGGGCTTCGCACAACCGCCCACGGAGTTCCCCATGAGCCAATCTACATCCACCAAACCCTATCTCATCCGCGCCCTATACGAATGGTGTCTTGATAACGGCAACACGCCCTATATCGCCGTATGGGTAAACGAACACACCCGCGTGCCCGCGCAATATGTGCAAGACGAGCAAATTGTGCTCAGCATCAGCCCCACCGCCACCAAAGACCTATTCATAGACAACGAATGGGTGAACTTCCACGCCCGCTTTGGCGGCGTATCGCATGAAATCTGGGTGCCTATTGGACACGTTATCAGCCTATTTGCCAAAGAAACAGGCGAAGGCATGGGCTTTGAAGTAGAACCCTACACCCCCAGCGCCCACTCAACGCAGCCTGAAAACGCCAACAGCGCAAGCAACACCAGCAGCGAAACAGGCGAGCAGCCCAAAAAACGCAGCCTGAAACTGGTGAAATAACCCCATTCAACCCTGCCTTGCGCCCTGAAATATTTTCAGGCTGCCGCAAGGTTTCCCCATCTGCCAAAGGCAGCCTGAAAGCCATGCCACGCGTTTTGCCCAATGCAAACGCCGCCATGATTTCAGGCTGCCTAACACGCTATCTAACCTAACTTAACCCCGCTAAACCTTTGCAAAATCTTGCTTACACAGCCCTACGCCTTGCCGCGCAAATCGGTTAGAATGCCGCTCATTTGTATTTAACCCATCCCCGTTATGACCTATCCCCTTCTTCGTTCTACTGCGCTTGCCCTGCTATTGGCGTATGGCAGCATTGCCCAAGCCGCTCCAAAAGCCAAACCTGCACCCAAAGCCGCCGCCAGCAAGCCCGCACCCGCCAAATCATCAAGCAAAGAAAAATCCAGCAGCAAAGACACTTCAAAAGACAAATCTAAAACCAAATCAGAACCCCACGGCAAAACCAGCAAAGAAAAACCCAAAGCCAGCGACAACAGCCGCAACGCAAAAAAATCCGACAGCAAAAAACCCGAGCCGAAAAAAGCCGACAATAAAAAACCCGAAAGCAAAAAATCCGAACCACAAAAGCGCGAAGCCAAAAAAGAACCGCGCAAATCATCCAACGACGAAATCGGCAGAATCATCCAGCGCAGCACACCGCCTGCCACCGCGCAAAATCATTCTTCACACGATGCCATCGGCAGCATCATCCAGCAAAAACAACAGCAGCAAGCCCAAGCCACGCCACCCGTTGCCGCCCGCGAAGAGCCATCCAACGCCGAACCGATGGGACGCGGCGATGCCGATGAACTCATCTCCAACGCCATGGGCTTTATCGGCGTAGCCTACCGCTTTGGCGGCACATCGCCCACAGGCTTTGATTGCAGCGGCTTTATGCAATATGTGTTCCGCAAAGCCTTTGCCGTCAACCTGCCGCGCACATCCGCCGCGCAAGCCTCCGTGGGCAGCTATGTGAGCCGCAGCGAATTGCGCCCTGGCGACATGGTTTTCTTCCGCACCCACGGCTCGCGCATCTCCCATGTTGGCATGTATATCGGCAACGACCGCTTTATCCACGCCCCGCGCACAGGCAAGCGCATAGAAATCACCAGCCTATCCAGCAAATATTGGAACGCGCGCTATGCCACCGCCCGCCGCGTGAAGCGCAACAACGCGCAAAACTACATCCGCAATTAGGCAGCCTGAAACACAAAAACAGCGCAATCCCAAGCCCATAATCAGGCAGCCTGAAAGCGAGTTTACGAGCTTCTGCGAAGCTAAAAAACTTAGGACAACACACCATGCCACAACCCGAGATGCCCAAATGGTTCAGCGACGACGGCAGCCCCGTCTCCTGCACCGAAAAAATCAAAGTGATGAACCAAAACATGACCGAGCTCTACCAAGCCGCGCAAGACGCATTTGAAGACGCATTGCTCATGGGATGCAGCGAAGCGCAACTGCGCGACTACTTGCAGCAACTCATCGCAGGCGTAGAAAACCCCTATCAACAACCCTAACCCTTTTTCAGGCTGCCTAATCCCCCACATTAGGCAGCCTGAAAACCCAACAAGGCACGCAAAATGACTACACCCCATCGCCAAATCATCCTAGACACCGAAACCACAGGCTTTTACCACTCCGCGCCCGAAAACCCAGACCGCCTGATTGAATTCGCAGGGCTGGAAATGGTGAACCGCCAGCTCACCGAAAACAACCTGCATCTCTACATCCACCCCGAGCGCGACATCCCCGCCGAAGCCGCCGCCATCCACGGCATCACGCTAGACCAGCTCGCAGGCAAGCCCGTGTTTGCCCAAGTTGCCCAGCAAATTTTTGATTTTCTTAAAGGCGCAGAACTCATCATCCACAACGCCAAATTTGACATCGGCTTTCTCAACGCCGAATTCGCCCGCGTTGGGCTGCCGCCGATAGACAGCGTGTGCAGCGTAATCGACACGCTAGAAATGGCGCGCAACAAATACCCCGGGCAAAAAAACAACCTAGACGCGCTGTGCAACCGCCTAGGCGTGGACAGAAGCCGCCGCGTGCTACACGGCGCATTGATTGACTGCGAACTGCTCGGCGGCGTATATCTCGCCATGACGCGCAACCAATTTAGCCTAACCGACGAGCTAGAAGACGAAGACAACACCCCCGCCCGCGCCGCGCAAACCGCCGCGCCCGCACCCACCTTCCGCGCCGATAATCTGATTGTGCTGCACGCCGATGCCGACGAAACCGCCGCCCACGAAGCCTATTTAGACGGCTTGGGCAGCGAATGCTTGTATCGGCAGCCTGAAACCGAGTGAAACGAGTTCAGCGCAGCTAAAACGGATAATGCGCGTTGGATGTTGTAAACCGTTTTCAGGCTGCCTCCGCTTGGCGCATGAGCACTGGGCAATGGATGAATACTTTAAGGCAGCCTGAAACCGTATAAACCATTTTCAGGCTGCCTTAATCATTCCATCCAACCTTTTTCAGGCTGCCCTTGCATCATCGACAAAGGCAGCCTGAAACCATGTTTGCGTTTACACATTGACGCAAAACAACGCCCTATTCCCCACTGCTTTTCTTTTTCCTGCGTCGCCGTCTTTTTTTCGCACCTCCCTCATTTGCCGCCGCGCCGCCTTGCTGCTTGGAAGCATCTGTCATCGCGCGTTTATCCGCATCCGAAGCGTGCTGAAAGCGCGTCCACCAATCCGCCAGCGGCTGCAAATCCGCGTCCATTTGCGCGCGCAGTAGCAGAAAATCATACGCCGCCCGAAACCGCGCCTGCGCCAGCAAACGAAACGGACGGCCGCCGCGCTGGTGCGCAAACTGCGGCTGCAACAGCCAAATCTCGCGCATGGTTGCCGAATAGCGCTGCGGCACGCCCCAGCCTTGCTCCATATCGTCGCGCAGCTTGTTCACCGCCGTGCCCATTGCTGCGCCTGCCTTAGTGCCACGCGCCATTTCTGCCTGCCAGCGCGTATGCAAATCCTCCCAAAACAGCGCCGCCAGCATAAAGCCCACCGACACCGATTTGCCCGCGCTCAAGCGCGCATCCGTTTGCTGCAACGCCAGCAGCCCAATATGATGTGCACCGCCATCCGCCGCGCGAAACATCGCCGACATCAAAGGATGCACCGCATCCGCCAAACCAAGCTGGCGCAGCGCATCCAAGCAGCCCACCGCATTGCCCGATAGCAAAATTTTCAGCAATTCATCAAACAATCTTGCCACAGGCTCGTGCTGCAACAGTTGCCCCATCTCGCCAATCGGCGCCGCCGTCGCTGCTTCCACCGCAAAGCCCAGCTTGCCCGACAAGCGCACCGCGCGCAGCATCCGCACAGGGTCTTCCTGATAACGCTCCACCGCATCGCCAATCATCACCAAACGCCGCGCCTGCACATCATCCCAGCCGCCGTGAAAATCCAGCACCTGCCGCGCCGCCACGTCGTAATACAGCGCGTTGCAAGTAAAATCGCGCCGCATCGCATCCTGCTCCAACGAGCCATAAGCGTTGTCGCGCATAATCCGCCCGCTGGCGTTTTGCATCACGCGCCCGCCGCTGCGAAACGTGCTCACTTCAATCGTCTCACTCCCCTGCATCACGTGCACAATCTGAAAGCGCCGCCCAATAATGCGGCTGCGGCGAAACAAGCGATGCACCTGCTCGGGCGTGGCACTCGTTGCCACATCAAAATCTTTCGGCTCAACGCCCAGCAGCAAATCACGCACCGCGCCGCCCACCAAATACGCTTCAAACCCCGCCTGATGCAAGCCATCCAACACGCGCAACGCCGCCTGATTGCGCACAGGCAACGGCACATCATGGCGCACACAATGCACCTTCGCCGCTGCACGTTTTTTCGGCAACATCCGCTTCATCCATTTTTTCAGCATACAAACTTCCTTAAACTAAGGCAGCCTGAAACCATCTTTGCCAAACAGTCTCGCAAATCAACAAAACCATTTGGCAAAGATTTCAGGCAGCCTGAAAACAATCAAAATCCAATATTCGCAGAACACCCCCTGCAAACCATCATCCCGCCCGCGCCATCCAACCCACAATCTTACCACTTTACGCCCCCGCCCTCCCAACCCAACGAGCAACCCACATTCCAGCCCAGCCCATTTTCAGGCTGCCTCAGCCGTTGGCAAACGCCGCGCGCGCATACAACAAAAGGCTGAATACCCAAAAGTATCCAGCCTTTGTTGATAAGCAAATCAATATAGATTTCGCGTCTTATTTCGCCGCAGAAGCTGCCGCAGCAGACACTTCAGAAGCCGCTTCTTTCACCATAGAAGCGCCAGCTGCCATAGCATCAGAAGCTGCAGCTTTAGCACCAGAAGCCGCAGAATCCACCGCAGCTTGCGCGTTAGAAGCTGCTTCAATTGCCACGCCTTGCGCCGCAGAAGCCGCAGATGCGCCCTCAGCCGCCACAGCAGAAGCTGCCTCTTTTACCGCAGAAGCCGCTTGGTTAGCAGTTGCTTTTTCGTCGCCGCAAGCAGCCAACATCAAAGACAACATCGCAACGGATAGTAGTGATTTTTTCATGTTTAACACCTTTAACTATTTTTATATTGTTGAATCAAAAGCAAAACGAGTGCGCAAAAGCTATCATCATCGCGCCCTGCTTGCCACAAAAGGCGCACATTGTGCATGAAATTAAACCGCCGCGCAATCTTATTCCCCATTTTGTCCGCGCATAAACGCCCCGCCATCCAGCGCGACCACCGCGCCTATGCTATACTTCACCACTTTAGTAACCGCGAATCCAAACCGCACAACCAACGCAAAGGAATCCCTATGAGCATCCAAAAAAACTCCGTTGTATCGCTGCATTATGAAATGTATGACGCCGACAACAATCTTCTAGACAAAACCCAAGAGCCGATTGAATACCTACACGGCGGCTACGACGGCATTTTCCCATTGGTGGAAGAAGCCTTGCACGACAAAAACGTCGGCGACGAAGTGGACATCACCATGCAGCCTGATGACGCATTCGGCGAGCAAGACCCCGAATTGGTGCGCATTGAAGATGTAAAAGTTTTCCCTGTGGAAGTGGAACCTGGCATGATGTTTGAAGCCGACGACCCCGAACACGGCGGCGTGATTATCTACCGCGTAACCGATGTTGCCGACGGCAAAGCCGTAGTGGATGGCAACCATCCATTAGCTGGCATGAAAATCCGCTTCAAAGGCACCGTTGCCGCTGTGCGCGAAGCCACCGAAGAAGAAATCGTCCACGGCCATGTGCACGGCGCGCACGGCCATCACCACTAATCCCGCCCTTTAAGGCAGCCTGAAAACGTTTTGAAATGCTGTTTTAGCTTTGCTGAAACGTGTGTTACTCGTTTTCAGGCTGCCTTTTTATCGTATTTACCCCCTTTTTCAGGCTGCCCCAATCCGCAAAGGCAGCCTGAAAACCCCAATCCCATGTCCACCCAGCCCACCACCTACCGCACCCTAGCCGCCCCCATCAGCGCCGAGTTCAAAGACAAAGGCAGCCGCTTCATCGCCTACGCCTATCCCGTGCGCAGCGCCGAAGAAGTCAAAGCCCATGTAGAAGCTCAACGCCAAGCTCACCACAAAGCACGCCATTGGTGCTACGCCTACCGCATCGGTACAGACGGCAATCAATTTCGCGCCAACGATGACGGCGAACCCAGCGGCAGCGCAGGCCGCCCCATTCTCGGGCAAATCGATTCCTTTGCGCTCACCGACGTGCTGGTCATCGTGGTGCGCTATTTCGGCGGTACGCTGCTGGGCGTACCCGGTCTGATCCATGCCTACAAAACCGCCAGCCAAATGGCGTTTCAGGCTGCCACCATCGTTGAGAAAAACATAAAAAAAACCGTTTACCTGCGCTGCGACTACCCCATGCTCAACGAAGCCCTACGCATCGCCAAAAACCACCACGCCAGCATCATCCAACAAGACTTGCAGCTAGATTGCCGTCTCACGCTGCGCATCCCCCTCGCCGATTACGAAGCCTGCCTTGCCGCATGGGCGTTCACACGGCAAATCGACACCGGCGAAGAGCCCTTCGCCTAAACATTCCGCGCATACAAAAGGCAGCCTGAAAATCGTTTCGCCCGTTTTCAGGCTGCCTCTGTTTTATCCGTGCATGAAAAATCCCCAAGAACCGAAATTCTTGGGGATGGAAACCTTGGCGGAGGCGGTGAGATTCGAACTCACGGAGGGCGTAAACCCTCGACGGTTTTCAAGACCGTTGCATTAAACCGCTCTGCCACACCTCCGTCTTGAAGCGGCGAACTATATCAAATTTCCATGCAGGCTGCCAAGCAAATTCGTCCCAACAAAGGCTTGGAAAATACAACATTCTGTTTTCAAACAGAACAAATTTCCAACAATTTGAAAATTTGCGCTTGTTTTTTGCCGAAGCAGCCCTATATCGTGTGCATTGAATCATGCTTTAAACGATAAACAAAAAAGGAAACGAAAACATGAGATACGACAAATTAACCACCAAATTTCAGGCTGCCTTGCAAGAAGCGCAAAGCCAAGCCATGGCAAACGACAGCGGCTATTTAGAAGCCGTGCACGTTTTGCAAGCGCTGTTAAACGACAACGATAGCGGCATCGCCGCGCTGCTGGTGCAAGCGGGCGGCAACATCACGCAGATTAAACAAGGCGTTCAGGCTGCCTTAAACGCGCTGCCCAAAGTATCAGGACAAGGCGGCGAAATGATGGCAAGCCGCGAGCTGCAAAACGCGCTGAATTTAATGGACAAAGCCGCCGTTAAACGCGGCGACACTTATATCGCCAGCGAATTGTTTTTATTGGGCTTAATCCAAGAAAACGGCATCGCAGGCAAAATTTTGAAAGACGCAGGCGTAACCGAAGCCAAGCTCAACCAAGCCATTGAAAAACTCAACCAAGGACAAACCGTGGACAATCCCAACGCAGAAGACCAACGCGAAGCATTGAAAAAATACACCACCGATTTAACCGCCCGCGCGCGCGAAGGCAAGCTAGACCCCGTTATCGGGCGCGACGACGAAATCCGCCGCGCCATTCAAGTGCTGCAACGGCGCACCAAAAACAACCCCGTGCTGATTGGCGAACCGGGCGTGGGCAAAACCGCGATTGTGGAAGGCTTGGCGCAGCGCATTGTAAATGGCGAAGTGCCCGACAGCCTGCGCGGCAAACGCCTGCTGGTGCTGGATTTGGCGGCGCTGATTGCGGGCGCGAAATATCGCGGCGAATTTGAAGAACGCCTGAAAACGGTGTTGAACGATTTAGCGAAAGACGATGGCAACACGCTGATTTTCATCGATGAAATCCACACGCTGGTGGGCGCGGGCAAAACCGACGGCGCAATGGACGCGGGCAATATGCTTAAACCCGCTTTGGCGCGCGGCGAGTTGCATTGCATCGGCGCAACCACGCTGGACGAATACCGCCAATACATTGAAAAAGATGCCGCGCTGGAACGCCGCTTCCAAAAAGTATTGGTGAACGAGCCGAGCGTGGAAGACACGATTGCGATTTTGCGCGGCTTGCAAGAGCGTTACGAAATCCACCACGGCGTGGACATCACCGACCCTGCGATTGTGGCGGCGGCGGAGCTTTCCAACCGCTACATCACCGACCGCTTCTTGCCCGATAAGGCGATTGATTTGATTGACGAAGCGGCAAGCCGCATCAAAATGGAAATTGATTCCAAGCCCGAGCAAATGGATAAGCTGGACCGCCGCATCATCCAGCTCAAAATGGAGCGGATGCACGTTGAAAAAGAAAGCGATGAAGCGAGCAAAAAACGCTTAACGCTGATTGACGAAGAAATCGCGGGCTTGGAAAAAGAATACGCCGATTTGGACGAAATCTGGAAAGCGGAAAAAGCGTCTTCCGTGAGCCTGAGCGATTTGAAAACGCAGATTGATAACCTGAAAACCAAAATTGAGCAAGCCAAACGCGTGGGCAATTATGGCTTGGCTTCCGAGCTGGAATACGGCGAGTTGCCCAAATTGACTTTGCAACTGAAAGATGCGGAGCGTTCAGGCAGCCTGAAAAAACACAACACGCTGTTCCGCACCGAAGTGGGCGCGGAAGAAATCGCGGAAATTGTGTCGCGCATGACGGGCATTCCTGTTGCCAAAATGATGGAAGGCGAGCGCGATAAATTGCTGAAAATGGAAGAAGTGTTGCACAGTCGCGTGGTGGGGCAAGACGAAGCGGTGCGTGCGGTTTCCGATGCCATTCGCCGCAGCCGTAGCGGTTTGTCCGACCCGAACCGTCCTTATGGCAGCTTCTTGTTCTTGGGCCCGACTGGCGTGGGCAAAACCGAGCTGTGCAAAGCGTTGGCAGGCTTCTTGTTTGACAGCGAAGACCATTTAATCCGCATTGATATGTCGGAATACATGGAAAAACACAGCATTGCGCGGCTGATTGGCGCGCCCCCCGGATATGTGGGCTACGAAGAAGGCGGCTATTTGACCGAGCAGGTGCGCCGCAAGCCATACAGCGTGATTTTGCTGGATGAAGTGGAAAAAGCGCATCCTGATGTGTTCAATATCTTGCTGCAAGTGTTGGACGATGGGCGTTTGACCGACGGACAAGGGCGCACGGTGGACTTTAAAAACACGGTTATCGTGATGACTTCCAACATCGGCAGCCAGCATATTCAGGCGATGGGCACGGAAGATTATGCGGCGATTAAAGAGACGGTGATGGAAGATGTGAAAGCATATTTCCGCCCTGAACTGATTAACCGTATTGACGAGGTGGTGGTGTTCCACGGCTTGAACCAAGCGAATATTCGCAGCATCGCGCAAATCCAATTAGGCAGCCTGAAAAAACGTTTGGCGGCGCAGGATTTGCAGTTGGCAGTATCCGATGCGGCGTTGGATATTCTGGCAGAAGCTGGGTTTGACCCTGTTTACGGCGCACGTCCGCTCAAACGGGCGATTCAAGCCGAGATTGAAAATCCGTTGGCAAAAGCCTTGCTGCAAGGGCGTTATGCGCCTGAAAGCACCATTCACGTTGAAGCGCGTGATGGGGAATTGGTTTTTGACTGATTGGCTGTGATGTAAACAAAGGCAGCCTGAAAACGTGAGATTGCGTTTTCAGGCTGCTTTTTTGTTAAAATCGCGGCGTTTTCAGGCTGCCTGAAAATAGATGGACATTGTCCTATTACGTTTCCCCTTAATGATAGGAATGAAAAATGAGTTTGTATGTTTTAAAAAAGTTTGTCTATTATCACGATGACATTGATGGTTATCGGATTGACGAATATCACTTTGATTACATTGATGTTTACGATGATAAATCATTAGCCTACCAAGCGTGGGCAGCCTAAGAGCGCGAGGTGCTGGGCGATATTTCAGAAACCGTTTACGAGTTGTATGATGATGAAAAAATTGCTTCTGTTTTAGCATTTGTACAAGAAAAGACGGGGCATTCATTTGAAGATTTCAATGATTTTCACTATTATTTTGAAACCAATCCTGAATTTCTTAATGTAATTATGGCATTGAGTGATGATGATTTGCTGGAATTGTTACAAAAAATGCAAGGCAATCGCTATCAAATTGAAGAAATCAGCGAAGAAGAAGCAAATCGTGTGTATTACACCATTGACATCTATGACAGCGATGAAGATGAATACGCTCCCTATTGCGAAGATAGTCTCTACGTGGATAACCCCAGCGAATTGAGATTTGATGATAAAGAAATGCTGCTCAATGCGGATAAGTTTAATGACTCAAATAATCCCATTAAAAACGCGGTTAGTTTCGATGGCTATGTATTTTATTTTGATAGATTAAACGATCAGGATAAAAACAACGCAGCATTGAAGCAAATTGTGGAACAGCACAGCGCGGTGTTTAACGTGGATTGGGACGCAGGAACGCTTCAATTTAGGTACGATGATTATGGTCATGATTATTCCCAAGACGAAATTGACGCGCTGTTTCAAGTCAATGATTTGTTGCACCAACCCATGTTTTATATTACCGAACATCGGCTAGCAGATATGTTGAATAAGGACAAAGCATAAATAGCAGGCAGCCTGAAAACGTCAAATCGCGTTTTCAGGCTGCTTTGTCGTTCAATAATCCAGCCAATTCGTCGCCGTATATTTCCCAAAGCTCGCCGCATCGGTAGGCAATCAAGCCTTTTTCGTCCATGCGGCGCAGATATTCGGCGCGGTTGCGGTAAACAGCATCGGGCTGGTTCAAATAATGTTCAATGGCGCGAATAATCTCGCGGTCAATGGGTTTGCGCTGTTTTTTGGGCAGTTTTTTTAAATAGGCAATCGTCTCTTTGGCATCAAAGCCAAACACCAACTCTATATCCAGCGAGAAAAACGTATCACCGCCACTGCAAAATTTCGCGCGATACAAACTGCGGACATCACGCCAGTCCATATACTGATACAGCAGCATCGCACACAAGGCGACTTCATCGCGCACGTCCAGCCCCTGCTCGTGGCAGTGTTCATATTCATGCAGGATTTTTTTAAGCAAGGGTTTGTCGCGCGCATCAAATTGCTCGGCAAGCGTCATCGTTAAGGCGAGAAGATGGTAATAACGGGCGAGAAAATGGGTTGTGCCGCGCAGGCAAAAGTCTTTGGGCAAGGTTTTATGCGGATAGGCGCGTTGATAGGCGATAAGGTTTTGATAACGGGTTTTGCTCATTTGGCTTTCCTTTTGTTAATCAGGCAGCCTGAAAACGTTTTAGCTTCGCACAAGCCTGTAAACGCGTTTTCAGGCTGCCTTTTTGGTTTTCACATCACTCGGCGGCTTTTTCCGCGCTCAAACTTTTCGCGGTTTCTGCCAGATCTACAAACCCTGCCCGCAGCCCGTAGGCATCGGGTTTGGCGGCGGATTTTGCCAGTGTGATGATGTCTGCCCACGTCATTTTGCCGTTGTATTGCTCGCCTTGCAGGGCTTGGGCATAGGAAGCGGCGGCGACGGCAAAGCGGAAATCGGCACTCGCTTGCGCTAGGGGGACGCTGCTGGCGACAATCGGCTGGCTAATCAGCTGGCTTTGGCTTTGGTTGGGATTTTTGTAGCGCAGTTTCACAAAGCCGTATTCTTTCAGGCTGCCTTCTGCTTTGGGCGCGGCCGCATAGCGCGAATTATCTAGCCAGCCTTGCTTGCCTGCGGGGATAATTTCGTAAAACGCGGTAACAGTATGCCCTGCGCCGATGTCGCCTGAATCCACGCGGTCGTTGTTGAAGTCTTCTTGTTTCATCACGCGGTTTTCGTAGCCGACTAGGCGGTATTCTTTTACGGTGGCGGGGTTGAACTCTACTTGCACTTTCACGTCTTGCGCCACGGTGGCCAGCGTGGACGATAGTTGGCGTTGCAGCACTTTTTTCGCTTCGTTGCGGTTGTCAATGTAGCTGTAATTGCCGTCGCCCGCATCGGCAAGCTGTTCCATCAGGTGTTCGTTATAGTTGTCTGTGCCAAAGCCGAGCGTGGTGAGCGAAATGCCGTGTTTACGCTTTTCTGCCACCGTGTCGCGCAGGGTTTCAAATCGGGTGATGCCAACGTTGAAGTCGCCGTCGGTTGCCAGCAAGATGCGGTTGATGCCGCCTTTGATGAATGATTTTTCGGCTTCGCGGTACGCCATTTGTATGGCTTGCTCGCCTGCGGTGGCGCCGCCTGCTTGCAGTTGGTTGATGGCGGCTAGAATTTGCGCTTTTTTGTCGCCTGATGTGGGCGGCAGCACGAGTTTTTCGCCTGAGGCGTAGGTAATCAGGGTTACTTTGTCTTGTGGGCGCAGGCGTTCGGTTAAGAGACGCAGGGTTTGTTTGACCAGCGGCAGTTTGTTTTCGCTGCTCATGCTGCCTGAAACGTCCACCAAGAAAACGAGATTGGCGGGCGGCAGGGCTTGCTGGGTCATTTCTTTGGCTTTGATGGCAATGCGCACCAGCTTGGCGTTGGGCTGCCACGGCGAATCGGCGGTGTCTATGTGCACGGCGAAGGGTGCGCCGTTTTTGGGCGTGGCGTAGTCGTAGTCAAAATAGTTGACGATTTCTTCCACGCGCACCGCGCCTTTGGGTGGCAGTTGCCCGTCGTTGAGAAAACGGCGCACGTTGGCATAGCTGCCGGTGTCCACGTCCACGCCGAAGGTGGAAACGGGCGATTGGGCAACGGCTTGCACGGGGTTGACGGGGGTGTCGGCGTAGCGTTCGGTGTTTTCAGGCTGCCTGATGTGTTCTTGGGGCGCAGCCATCGGCATAACCATAGGCGCGGCGTATTCTGCGACGGCGTGGTCGCTGCGCTTTGCGGCAGCATTTGCGGCGGCAGGATTCATGCGCGCAAACGTTCCCATTGCCGCGCTGTCAAAATCGGCGGCTTCTGCCGATACCGCGCCCGAGCGCAATTGCCCGTAAAGCGCAACATTGCCGCCAGTCGGCGCGCTGCGATGTGAACAAGCCGCCAGCAAGGCGGTGGATACAATCAACACAATGGGGGTGAAACGCATAAGTCATTCCTTTGCTTAAATAGTGGTTCAAATCGTATTCAGGCAGCCTGAAAGCGAGTTTACGAGCTTCTGCGAAGCTAAAACGTGTTATGCCGTTTTCAGGCTGCCTTTGGCTTAATCTTGCGATGGGGTAAACAGGGCTTGCTCAATTTCGCTATTCACTCGGGCGAGCAGCTCGGGCTGGTCGGCAAGGGTTTGCCCGTAGGATGGAATCATGGTTTTCAGGCTGCCTTCCCAGTCTTTCAGGCTGCCTGCAAAGCATTTTTGCAGCACTTCCAGCATGATGGCAACGGAAGTGGATGCCCCCGGCGATGCGCCGAGCAGGGCGGCCAGGCTGCCATCTTGGGCGTGGATGACTTCGGTGCCAAATTGCAAGCTGCCGTGTTCGTTGGCGGTGTCTTTGATGATTTGCACGCGCTGCCCCGCTTGCGACAATTCCCAATCTTCTTCTTTGGCATCGGGGATAAATTCGCGCAATTCTTGGATGCGCTGGGTTTTGCTGAGCAGCACTTGCCCAATCAGATATTGGGTGAGACTGCGGTTTTTGATGCCTGCTGATAGCACGGTGCGCAAGTTGTGCGGTTTGAGCGATGCGGGCAAATCGCAGATTGAGCCGTATTTCAAAAATTTGGGCGAGAAGCCAGCGAAGGGCCCAAACAGCAGCGCTTTTTTGCCGTCAATATAGCGCGTGTCCAAATGCGGCACCGACATCGGCGGTGCGCCCACTTTGGCTTTGCCATACACTTTGGCGTGGTGCTGGGCGATGATGTTTTCGTT
The DNA here is from genome assembly GCA_963529725.1 of uncultured Kingella sp. Taxonomy (GTDB): domain Bacteria; phylum Pseudomonadota; class Gammaproteobacteria; order Burkholderiales; family Neisseriaceae; genus Kingella_B. The sequence goes on from CAUSAW010000008.1 coordinate 32,254, forward strand.
GCGGCACACCAAAAACAAGCCGCTCACAGGGAAGCCGCCGATGTGTTGGCTTTCGGGAATGCCTGTTTTTTGCAGCAGGTGCAAGCTGCCGCCGCCCGCGCCGATGAAGACAAAATCGGCGGTGTGCTGTTGCAATACGTCGTTTTTCAGGCTGGCGATTGTCCATTTTTTATCGGTGGTGCGGTTGATGGCGGTTACTTCGGTGTTGTAATGAAACTCGGCTTGCTGCTGGGCAAGGTGGTCAAACAGCTGGCGCGTGAGTTCGCCGAAGTTCACGTCTGTGCCGTGCGCGATGTGGGTGGCGGCGATGGCTTGGTTGCTTGGGCGATTGTGCATCATCAGCGGCAGCCATTGGCGCAAGGTTTCCGCGTCTTCGCTGTATTGCATCTGGGCAAACAACGGATGCTGCACCAGCGCGGCATGGCGGGCGCGCAAAAAGCGAACGTCGTCTTCGCCCAATACAAAGCTGATGTGCGGCAGGCGGCGGATGAAGTTTTCAGGCTGCCTCAAATAGCCCTGCTTTGCCCAATGCGCCCACAGTTGCAGCGATTGGCTAAATTTTTCGTTGATGGCAACGGCGCGGTTGATGCTGATGCTGCCATCGGGGTTTTGCGGCGTGTAGTTCAGCTCGCACAGCGCGGCGTGTCCTGTGCCTGCGTTGTTGCTTTCTTGTGAGCTTTCCAGCGCGGGCGCGCCCAGCCGTTCAAACACGGTGATGCTTTTTTCGGGCGCAAGCTGTTTGAGCAGCGTGCCCAGCGTGGCGCTCATGATGCCCGCGCCAATCAGGGCAACATGGGTGTGGGGGATGGATGGAGTGGTCATAATGCGTTCCTTAATTTGGCGGGTAACGGATGGGATAAATAATGGCTTTCAGGCTGCCTAACGAATGCGGTCAGGCAGCCTGAAAACGTGTTTTCAAAGATAAAGCGGACGGCTGCGCAGGGTCATTCCAAACCCTTGCCCTTGCGTTGCGCGCCCAAATCCGCCGCTGCGGTAAACAGCACGTCGGTGGACGAATTCAGCGCGGTTTCCGCCGAATCCTGAATCACGCCAATCACAAAGCCCACGCCCACCACCTGCATGGCAACATCGTTGGGGATATTAAACAAGCTGCACGCCACAGGAATCAGCAACAGCGAACCGCCCGCCACGCCCGATGCGCCACATGCGCTCACCGTCGCCACCAAGCTCAACAGCAACGCCATGCCAAAATCCACATGAATGCCTTGCGTGTGCGCCGCAGCCAGTGCCAACACGGTAATCGTAATCGCCGCGCCCGCCATGTTAATCGTTGCGCCCAGCGGAATGGACATGGCGTAAGTGTCTTCATGCAAGCCCAATTTTTTTGCCAACGCCATGTTCACAGGAATATTGGCGGCAGAAGAGCGGGTGAAAAACGCAGGAATGCCGCTTTCGCGCAAGCAAATAAATACCAAAGGATACGGGTCGCGGCGGATTTTCCACCACACAATCAACGGATTGAATACAAATGCCACCAAGCCCATGCAGCCAAGCAGCACCAAAATCAGATGCCCGTATTCCTGCGCCATGCGTTTGAAGCCCGTTTCTTCCACGGTAACCGCCACCAAGCCCATGATGCCCAGTGGCGCAAACCTAATCACGCCGCGCACAATCATGGAAACCGCGCTGGCTAAATCGCCGATGATGGTGTGGGTAACTTCGTTGGCATTGCGCAGCGCAAAGCCCAGCATCAACGCCCACGCCAAAATGCCGATGTAGTTGCCGCTGGATAACGCGCTAATCGGGTTGGAAACCAAGCTCATCAACACGTTTTTCAGCACTTCAGTGATGCCTGATGGCGGCGCAAGATTAGTTTCGGGCGCTGCGACCAGCGTGAGCGAGGTGGGATACATAAAGCTCGCCGCCACCGCAATCACCGCCGCGCCAAACGTGCCGATTAAATACAGCAGCAAAATCGGGCGCATATGCGTTTGCGCACCTTCGTTGTGCTGGGCAATCGCCGCCGTTACCAAAATAAACACCAAAAACGGCGCAACGGCTTTCAGCGCGCCCACAAACAGGCTGCCTAAAATGCCGATGGTGGGCGCGGCAGCGGGAAAAAATTGCCCAATCAGCACGCCAATTATCATGCCGATAATGATTTGCCAAATTAAGCTGATGCGGTTATGCCACGCGGGTTTTGCAGCGGGTTGGTTCATACGATGCTCCTTGAAATGTAAAGATTTAAGCGAGATTTGTTAAGAGTGGTTTGCATTGTAGGGGAAATTAAAATGATTGGGCAATGGAAAATTGCGCCAGATGGTTTTCAGGCTGCCTATATGGCTCAAAGGCAGCCTGAAAACCCTGTGCTGCGTAAAGATGATTGCGCCCTATTTTACAGATGTTTACAATGCCATTACCGTAATCGCTTTGGCTTTGGCGATTGTTGTAGCTTGAAGCGATTGCCCCGCTGCAAGCGGACAGCAGCACCGCCCGTTTGCTTATTCCAACTTAACACAGGAGTAAACACAAATGAAAGCAGCACGTTTCCACAACAAAGGCGACATTCGCATTGAAGACATCCCCGAACCCACCGTTGCCCCTGGCACAGTCGGCATCAACGTGGCTTGGTGCGGCATTTGCGGCACAGATTTGCACGAGTTTATGGAAGGCCCCATCTTCATTCCACCTTGCGGCCATCCCCACCCTATTTCGGGCGAATCCGCTCCCGTTACCATGGGGCATGAATTTTCTGGCGTGGTGTATGCCGTAGGCGAAGGCGTTACTGATATTCAAGTGGGGCAACATGTTGTGGTTGAGCCATACATCATCCGCGACGACGTGCCAACGGGCGAAGGTAGCAATTATCATCTGTCCAAAGACATGAACTTTATCGGCTTGGGCGGCTGCGGCGGTGGCTTGGCAGAAAAAATCGCGGTGAAACGCCGTTGGGTGCACCCCATTTCCGATTCCATTCCGCTAGACGAAGCCGCGTTGATTGAGCCGCTTTCTGTTGGGCATCATGCTTATGTGCGCTCAGGCGCAAAAGAAGGCGACATCGCTTTGGTGGGCGGCGCAGGACCAATTGGCTTACTCACTTCCGCCATTTTGAAAGCCAAAGGCATCAAAGTCATCATCACCGAATTGAGCAAAGCGCGCAAAGACAAAGCACGCGAATCAGGCGTGGCAGATTTCATTCTTGACCCCAGCGAAGTGGATGTGGTTGAAGAAGTGATGAAAATCACCAACGGCAACGGCGTGGACGTGGCGTTTGAATGCACCAGCGTAAACAAAGTGTTGGATACTTTGGTTGCCGCCATGAAGCCAACAGGCAAAGTGGTGATTGTGTCTATTTGGAGCAAACCTGCTACCGTGAACGTGCACAGTGTGGTGATGAAAGAGCTGGATGTACGCGGCACAATCGCTTACTGCAACGACCATGGGGAAACCATCAAGCTGGTGGAATCAGGCAAAATCAACCTGAAACCATTTATCACGCAGCGTATTAAGTTAGACGAATTGATTTCCGAAGGCTTTGAGCGTTTGATTCACAACAACGAATCTGCCGTGAAAATTATCGTGAACCCTAATCTGTAATCCAGATTGAAAAAGGCAGCCTGAAAACGAGAAAACAAGTTTTCAGGCTGCCTTTTACGCATCAATCAAACAAAGTAAAGGCAGCCTGAAAAACCTTTATCCGTTTTTCAGGCTGCCCTATTTGTTGGCTTAGTGATCACACGCCGTGCGGTTCAGCGCGCCATATCGTCCCACAATGCTTTGCAACTCACCCGCTTCGTCGTTGCTCACCGACATAAACATAATATTCATGCGCGCGGATGTTTGGCTGTCGCCTTCACCACCGCCTTGCACCACTTGGCGCGATGCCGCGTGCGGGAATTTGCCCAGCAAGCCTTTGATGCGATGGTAATCATCTTCGGGAATGCTCACGCGGGCGGAACAAGCGCGGTATTTGGCGCGCGGCTCGGCAACGGCTGATTGCGCGGCAGTGCGACTGCCCGCTGTGGGTGCAGCGCCTGTGTTGCTGGGATTAACATTGCGATGCGGGCGCACGGTGTTAGCCGTTTTGCCTACAATCTTGCCGATGGCGCTGCCCGCTGGCACGCCGTTGGTGGTTACTGTGCCATTAGTGGAAACGGTGGTGGGCGTACCGTTGCCCGTGTTAATAATAATTTGTTGCGGCGCTTGGGGCTGCTGTTGCGGCACTTGCACAACTTGCGGCTGTTGTTTTTTCGGGTTCATGATTTTGTTGCCAACAAATCCCGCAAACACGATGAGATTAAGCGCCACCAGCGTGGCAAATATCCACTTCATTCTTATTCCTTATGGGCTGGTTGGTGTTCTAACCAATTGATTAAGCCAAAAATCACGAGATTATCTACAATTTTTACATGATTGTCCAAACTAAATGCTTCGGGCAAAGCATCGGCAATCTTGCGCGCGCCGCCGCCTGTGATGATTAGGTCGGTGGGTTGATTGTGATTGCGCTCTTTTAGCCTTGCGTGCATCAGCAAAATAGAACCGCACACCGCATCCATCATGCCTGTGGCGATGGCATTGGCAGTGGTGGTGGGAAACGGATAGCGCTGCCCTTCGGGGCGATGCAAATTCGCGGTTTTTTGCAACAGCGATTCGTGCATCAAATGAAAGCCTGGCATAATGCTGCCGCCGAGATAATGGTTGTCCGCAGTAATGGCATCAATGGTTACCGCCGTGCCGCAGCTCACCACCACGCTGGCGTTATGCGTAAATTTGCGGCTGCCCAGCGCATTAAACCAGCGATCCGCGCCGTGTTCTTCATGATTGCGATAGTGGTTAATCACGCCGAGCGCGTTCGGCATGGATGTCAGCCATTCAATCGGGCGTTGCAAACGGTATGCCACGGTTTCGCGTTTCGCCGCGCTACACACAGACGAGCCAACGATGCGAGTATGCGATTGCCCATATTCTGCCCACTCTTGCGCAAGGCGCGATAAATCACGATAGGGCGCATGCCCCGTATGCAAAATAACGCCATTTTCCACCCACGCCCATTTGAGACGGCTGTTGCCACTATCCAGCAACAAATAATGATGGCTACTGGCGTGCAATTGCTCAGGGCGACGCAGGCTCACTTCGCCGCTGGCAATGTGTTGCACGCCGCCATAATCGGTTTGCAAACGCAATTCGCCGCGTTCGGTTACGCCAAGCGCGTGCCCATATTGAGCAATTTGCTCGCCGCGCAATAAATAAACGGTTTGATTTTGATCGCGATGCGCCGCTTCATAGGCAGCCTGAAAAGGAGCAAAGCCAGTTTGCGCAAACTGAGTAAGATGGCTGTGCAACTCATTGAGTAAAATATTGAAAACTTCGGCTGCGCTGTGTTTCTCGCTAGTGGCAGCCTGAAAAGAAGTGCTGTATTCAGCGTATTCAGGAACAAGAAAATTGATGCCAATGCCGATAACCGCGTGCGTTTGATTATTATGGCGCACGGTTTCAATCAAAATGCCACCCAGCTTGTTCATGCCAATTACCAAGTCGTTTGACCATTTAATCTGCGCCGCGCAGCCCAATTGCGCCAAAGCACGATGGCAAGCCAGCGCCGCAACCAACGGCAACGCGCTCAATTCCGCTTGTGGTTGCTCAAATGACCAACCAACGCTAAACATCAAACATTCGCCAAGCTGGTTTTGCCAACTTTTGCCTTGCTGTCCACGCCCCGCGCTTTGCGTATGCGCAGCAATCACGCGCTGATGAATAGGGCAGCCTGAACGCGCATCATCCAGCAATAAAGTATTGGTAGATGGCGTTTCAGGCTGCACTTGCACATGAAATAAAGGGTGTTGTGTACTCTCAGGCAAAAGCGCGATAGCCTTAGCGAGTTTCCAATAACCATCATTTTGGCGCAGCAAGCCATGCAAATGCTGCGGTGCTTGTTGCCACAAGCCGTTGAGTTGAGTTGTAGTTGTTTGAACAATGTGAGCAAGATCGGTTACATGACGCGGTTTGCCATCCGACAATGCAGATAATAGAAGCGAAAAAGACATTGGTTTGTGAAAATATAAAAAGGGCGAATTTTACACTTGTTTATCAAATTTAGGGCGGACTAAAAAGTGTTCAACCTTCTGGCATATGAAAACCCCCTGCTTAGCGGGGGGTTTTGTTTTCATTCATTCAAACTTACTTATTA
>CAUSAW010000009.1:0-32560 GCA_963529725.1 uncultured Kingella sp.
ACCCCCTATCGGTGCTGATGCTGGCAGGCATCCGCGAAATCTTGGTCATCACCACACCCGAAGACAACCACGCCTTTCGCCGCTTATTAGGCGATGGCAGCTGCTTCGGCATCCACATCAGCTACGCCGAGCAGCCCAGCCCCGATGGACTCGCCCAAGCCTTTATCATCGGCGAAGAATTTATTGGCGACGACAACGTTTGCTTGGTGTTGGGCGACAATATTTTCTACGGGCAACATTTCAGCCAAACGCTTAAAGCCGCAGCCGAGCAACAACACGGCGCAACCGTGTTTGCCTACCAAGTCAAAGACCCCGAACGCTTTGGCGTAGTGGCGTTTGACGACAACAAAAAAGTGCTCTCCATTGAAGAAAAACCCAAGCAGCCCAAATCCGATTGGGCGGTAACAGGCTTATATTTTTACGACAACCGCGTGGTGGATTTTGCCAAGCAAGTAAAACCCTCAGCCCGCGGCGAGCTGGAAATCACCAGCCTAAATGAAATGTATCTGAACGACGGCAGCCTGAACGTGCAACTGCTGGGACGCGGCTTCGCATGGCTGGATACGGGCACGCACGAAAGCCTGCACGATGCCGCCGCCTTTGTGCGCACCATTCAAAACATCCAAAACCTGCAAGTTGCCTGCCTAGAAGAAATCGCTTGGCGCAACGGCTGGCTCACTTCCGATGAGCTGCGCCAGTTTGCCGAGCCGATGAAGAAAAACGAATACGGACAACACCTGCTGCGTCTCATCAACAAAGAAAACCAATAGGCAGCCTGAAAAAGCAAGGCGGATTTCCCATCCGCCCTTTTTTCCATTTCGCATCCCGTTTTCAGGCTGCCTCAACCCTTTTTATTCGCGCCAAATTAACGCCATGACCCACCCATTCCGCCGTTCCCGCTTCTTTCGCCACACGCTGCCCGAAGCCAACATCTCCGAACTGGGCAACATCCGCTCGCTGCACCTTGGCACGCCCACCATCCAAAGCTCCATGAACATCCACAACCCCAGCGAGCTGGTGCTGTCATACAGCCGCGCGATGATGAGCTGGATGCTGTTTGCCGACGATGTGCCGCAAAACATCCTACAAATCGGCTTGGGCGGCGGCTCGTTTGCCCGCTGGCTGGCGGAATATTTGCCAGAAGCCAAGCAAATCTGCATTGAAATCAACCCGCAAGTGATCAAAATCGCCCGCGCTTCATTTTGCCTGCCGCCCGAAAGCGAGCAGTTTCAAATCATAGAAGCCGATGGCGCGGAATACGTCCAAATCCTGAATCGCAGTACCGACCTGATTTTGGTGGATGGCTTTGACGGCGTGCAAATTATTGATGAACTGGTGGGCGAACCCTTTTTCCACGACAGCCAGCAGGCTCTCAGCGAACACGGTATTTTTGCGACCAACTGGTGGAGCGGCGACAAACGCTATCCGCTGTTTATCCAACGCCTGCGCACCATTTTTCACAACCGCGTGTTAGAAATCCCCGCCGAAACGCATGGCAACATCGCCGTGCTGGCGTTCAACAGCAAGCCTGAGCTGAACTTGGACAAGCTGAAAAAACGCGCCCACAGCCTTGCCGACCGCTTCGGGCTGGATTTTCCGCGTATGCTCACCGATGCCAAAGCTCGCAACACGCACAACGGCAAAGCGTTTCAGTTCTAAACCAACTCGCCCACCATGTCGCAAACCATCCAACTTCACCCCAACCTCTTTCTGCTGCTCATCGCCGACCATGCCGATAGCCGCGCCGTCAAACAGCTGTTGGAACAAGCCGATGCAATAGAATGCCTAAGCTATCTGCCCGCGCCCAATGCCGACATCTGGCAGTTTCGTTTTCAAAACGCCAATCTGATTGTTTGCAACGATAGCACGGAGGGCTTGGACATTCGTTTTACCCAGCCGCAAGAGCAAGCCGCTGCTGAACAGTTGGCGCGAACTGTGTTTGCCGCATGGCATACGGCAGCCTGAAAGCCTTGTTTACTGCTTACTAGCTAAACCCGTTTTACTGCACGGAACTTCGTTTTCAGGCTGCATCAATCAACCAAAGGCAGCCTTGCCCCTTTGTCCAAATCTTTGATTTGGGTATAAAGGGGTATACCGCAGCGCAACGCGCAAGGTTGAAACGCAGTTCAGCATAGCTAAAACCCATCCCATCCACACATCTCAATCAGAAGGAAAAAAACATGATAACGCTTAACACGCTCCGCACCATGAAAGCCAACGGCGACAAAATCACCATGCTCACTTGCTACGAAGCCAGCTTCGCCGCCCTGATGAACCGCGCAGGCATTGACATCCTGCTGGTTGGCGACTCGCTGGGCATGACCGTGCAAGGGCAAAGCAGCACCCTGCCCGTTAGCCTAGACCACATGGTTTACCACACCGAAAACGTCGCCCGTGGCAACAGCAACAGCCTCATCCTCGCCGACCTGCCCTTCGGCAGCTACCAACAAAGCAAAGAACAAGCCTTCGCCGCCGCCGCTGCGCTGATGGCAGCAGGTGCGCACATGGTGAAACTGGAAGGCGGCGCGGTGCTCGCCGAAACCACGCAATTCTTGCAAGAGCGCGCCATCCCCGTCTGCGCCCACATCGGGCTTACGCCGCAGTATGTCAACGTGTTTGGCGGCTACAAAGTGCAAGGGCGTGGCGATGCCGCTGCCGCCGTGTTGGCGGACGCCCAAGCGCACGACGCAGCAGGCGCAAGCATGATACTGATGGAATGCGTGCCCGCCACGCTGGGCAAAACCATCACCCAAGCCGTCGCCTGCCCCACCATCGGCATCGGCGCAGGCAAAGACACCGATGGGCAAGTGCTGGTGATGCACGATATGCTCGGCGTGTACCACGGCAAAACCGCCAAATTCGTCAAAAATTTTATGGACGGGCAAACCAGCATCCAAGCCGCGGTTGAAGCCTATGTGCGCGAAGTCAAAGCAGGCACCTTCCCCAGCGCGGAACACACCTTTGAATAGTTTTCAGGCTGCCTATGCCCAACAGCCAAAAGCAGCCTGAAATCCAGTTTAGCCAAGTGCCACCCCCGTTTCAGGCTGCCCAACCCATCCGAAAGTCCCCCATGCAAGCCACCGTTTACCTAGAAAACCAAGAATACATCGCCCTATGCGACCTGCTTAAACTGGCAGGACTCGCCGAAAGCGGCGGACACGCCAAAGCCCTGATTGCCGCAGGCGAAGTGCAACGCAACGGCGTAACCGAAACCCGCAAAACCGCCAAAATCCGCGCAGGCGAAATCATCACCCTCCACGGCAACGAGCTAGAAATCCAAGCAGGCAACGACCCCGATGCAGCCTGAAAATCGAAGGCTTCAACGCAGTTAAAACCGAGTTCACCAGTTTTCGCCAAACCCATCCCACACCATGACCGCCGTAACCGAAATCCGCCAAAAAATGCGCGCCGCCCGCGATGCCCTGCTCGCCGCCATCCGCCGCGCAGGACTGCCCGACGACAGCCTACAATGTTTAGCGTTTGACGACGGCGGCAGCTTCCCCGAAGGCTATTTTCTCGCCTACCAAAACGGCGCCTACCACTACGGCTACACCGAACGTGGGCAAACCCGCGCCATCGCCCAAGCCGCCGATTTGCACCAAATCTTGTATTACCCGCTGCAAGACATCACTTTTCAGGCTGCCTCAGCCCATAAGCTCGCGCACAAAACCACCACGCAAGACCCCCGCCGCATCCTGTTTGCCAAACAGCTAGAACTGCTCGCCGCCATCCACGTCGACTACGCCGCCCAACGCCAAGCCCAAATCCGCGCAATCCTAACCGAACATCCGTTTAACGACCCAAAGGCAGCCTGAAAGACAACCCATGAACATCCCTGCACACTACTTCACTCTCGCCCAAGCATTCCAACACGGCGGCGAGCTTATCCAAAACAGCGACGCCTTCGGCAACGAGCTAGAAACCGAACTCGCCTCCATCTGCACCACCGCCGAGCAAATCCAGCAAGAAACCACAGAATACCTGTCCTATTATTTTTTAGACGATGAAGATGAAGACGACGCCAACGCAACCGACATCCAACCCGATGCCCTGCTTCTCTTTGCCGCAGACGGCGCAGGCAACCATTTTGGCATGGACTTTTCCCAAAGCAACACCGCCCCACGCGTTCTCTATTGGGACGACGGCATCCTACAATGGCGCACCATCGCCCACAGCCTAGACGATTTTTTCAAACTATTCACTCCCGATTAACCCCAAAGGCAGCCTGAAAACCACCCCAATCATCATGACCATCCTATCCCTAGAAAACGCCAGCTTTGCAGTCGGACACGTTCCCCTGCTAGACCATACCTCCTTCCAACTCGCGCAAGGCGAAAAAATCGGACTCATCGGGCGCAACGGCGCAGGTAAATCATCGCTGCTGAAAATTCTCGCAGGCGTGCAAAAGCTCGACGACGGGCAACTCATCATCCAAAGCAGCCTGAAAATCGTCTATGTGCCGCAAGAAAGCCAATTCGCGCCCGACACAAGCGTGTTTAACATCGTATCCGAAGGCTTGGGTGAACTGCGCGACATCCTGCGCCGCTACCACCAAATCAGCCACGAATTGGAACGCAGTCAAAACGACAGCCTAATCAAAGAACTGAACCAACTGCAAAACCAAATTGAAGCGCAAAACGGCTGGCAATTTGATGCCGCCATCCGCCAAACCATTGGGGAGCTTGGGCTGCCTGAAAACGAGCTAATCGGCAACCTATCGGGCGGGCAAAAAAAACGCGTCGCCCTCGCCCAAGCATGGGTGCAAAAACCCGACGTGCTGCTGCTGGATGAGCCAACCAACCATTTAGACATCGACGCCATCATCTGGCTGGAAAACCTGCTGCGCGGCTTTTCAGGCAGCCTCATCGTCATCACCCACGACCGCCGTTTTTTGGACAACATCGCCACGCGCATCGTGGAACTAGACCGCGGCACGCTGCGCTCGTATGACGGCAGCTTCGCCAAATACAGCGAGAAAAAAGCGCAAGAACTCGCCGTAGAAGCCGAACACAACCGCCTGTTTGACAAATTTCACGCGCAAGAAGAAGCATGGATACGCAAAGGCATAGAAGCCCGCCGCACCCGCAACGAAGGGCGCGTTAAACGCTTGGAAGAATTGCGAAAACAACGCGCCGCGCGGCGTGAACGGCAAGGACAAGTGTCGTTCCAACTCAGCGCGGGCGAAAAAAGCGGCAAAATCGTCGCCGAGCTGGAACACGCCTCCTTCCAATACGGCGACAAGCCCATCATGAACAACTTTTCCACCATTATCCAACGCGGCGACAAAATCGGCTTAATCGGCGCCAACGGCATCGGCAAAACTACCTTTCTCAAACTCATTCTCGGCGAATTGCAACCCACACGCGGCAAAATCCGCATCGGCAGCAAGCAAGAAGTCGCCTATTTTGACCAATTTCGCAGCGCATTAAACGACAGCGACACCGTGTTCTACACCATCGGGCAAGGCAACGATTTTGTGGAAGTGGGCGGCAAAAAACGCCATGTAATGAGCTATTTAGAAGACTTTTTGTTCCACCCCGCCCGCGCCCAATCGCCCGTGTCCTCGCTTTCGGGCGGCGAGCGCAACCGCCTGCTGCTTGCCAAGCTGTTCACCCGCCCCGCCAATATTTTGGTGCTGGACGAACCCACCAACGACTTGGACATCGACACGCAAGAATTGCTGGAAGACCTGCTGCGCGACTACGCAGGCACGGTGTTTCTCGTCAGCCACGACCGTATGTTTTTGGATAACGTCATCACGCAAAGCATTGTGTTTGAAGGCAACGGCAGCCTGAAAGAATACATCGGCGGCTACCAAGATTATGTGGACGCCAAAGCTCGCGAAAGCAAAATTCAGGCTGCCGTACCTGCCACCGCGCAAGAGCGGCAGCCTGAAAAAGAGAAACCCAAAGCCAACCGCACGGTGAAGCTATCCTACAAAGAACAGCGCGAATTAGACGCGCTGCCCGATGAAATCGCCGCGCTGGAAAGCGAGCAAGCCGAAATCAACGCCGCCCTTTCCGACCCCGAAATATTCAAGGACTACGAAAAAGCAGGCGCATTGCAAGCGCGCGCGGATGAAATTGAGCTGGCGTTGTTAGAAAAATTGGAACGCTGGGAGATGCTAGAAGCCAAGCAAAGCGGCAGCGCATAAAATTAGGCAGCCTGAAAATGGATAAACCCGTTTTCAGGCTGCCTTTTATCGTTCGCGCCGCATTCAATCCATTAACAACCCAACTTCGGATTGCCAATCAAGCCGCGCACGACTTCTTGGTCTTTCTTGCGAATTTGCTCCGCCAAAGCAAACAGCCGATGCGTCAGCTCCGCGTCATCTTGGGCGTTGGATTTGGCAGAAATCAAAATCGCCGCCAACTGCATGGCTTGGAATTTATCCAGATATTGCGTGTCTTGCATGATAACGTCCTTTCATTGCACGTTAGAAAAAGGCAGCCTGAAAAAGGAATACGGTTTCAGGCTGCCGATGAAGGCTTATTCAGGCTTGTTGCCACGACGACGCAGCACCGCAGGCGTTTCAAAATCATCAATCACCGATTGGCTGGCAAAATCAGCCGCTACCAAATTGGCGCTGTGTACATCCCGCGCCGAACGGAAAATGCTGTTCATTTTGTGGTTGTAATCAGGCTCAATCGGCGCTGCCGTGTGGCGGTGCGTGGTTAAGCTGGATTCGCTTTTCTCTTTCAAACCAGTTGCGATGATGGTGATGCGAATCACGTCTTCCGCCATGGATTCATCTTCGGCAGTACCAAATTTCAGCTCGGCATCGGGCGATGCGTATTCGTTCACCACCGCCATGATTTCTTCGTATTCATCCAAAATAAACGCATCGGGCGCGGTGGTAATGTTCACCAAAACGCCGCGCGCGCCGCTCAGGCTCACATCGTCCAGCAAGGGACTGGAAATGGCTTGCTCTACCGCAATACGGGCGCGGTCTGTGCCTTTGGATTCGCCAATGCCCATCATCGCCATGCCCGTGATACTCATCATGTTTTTCACATCGGCGAAGTCCAAGTTAATCAAACCTGGGCTGGTGATCATTTCAGAAATGCCCGCCACGCCGTTGCGCAACACATTGTTTGCCGCGCGGAACGCTTCGCGCACGGTAACGCCTTTGCCCAACGCGGTTAACAATTTATCGTTGGGTACAACAATCAACGAATCAACGTGTTGTTTCAACAAATCAATACCTTGCTGCGCCACGATGCCGCGTTTGCCCTCGTGTTTAAACGGGCGCGTTACCACGGCAACGGTCAAAATGCCCATTTCTTTGGCGATTTCAGCAATCACGGGCGCAGCGCCTGTGCCTGTGCCGCCGCCCATGCCTGTGGTGATGAACAACATATTTGCGCCGCTGATGGCAGCGGAAATTGCCTCACGGTCTTCCAACGCCGCATCACGCCCCACATCGGGATTCGCGCCTGCGCCCAAACCGCGCGTTAAACTTGCGCCCAATTGGATTTTGTTAGCGGCGTTGTTGTTTGCCAATGATTGCGCATCGGTGTTGGCACTGATGTATTCAACACCTTGAATCGGGTTGTCAATCATGTTGTTGATAGCATTGCAGCCGCCACCTCCCACACCAATTACTTTGATAACGGCAGGTCCAGTGTTGCCTTCGGCGAAGTTGTAAACAGAATTGTTGTCCATATAGTTAAGCTCCAAAATGCGCTTGTCGTTATTGTTAAAAGTGAAAATGGATTTTCAGGCTGCCTCATGCGATTTCAAACGTCAATAGGCAACCTGAAAAAGGATTAGAGATTGTTTTTCATCCAATTGATTGTTTTGCTGAGCCAGCCTGGTTTGCGGGGCGTTGGCTCGGGCGGCAGCAATAAATCATCGGGTTCTTCATCGCGCGGCGATTGCACAGGGCGCTTGTCGTTTTTCTGCGCCAATGCTTTGTCGGCAACGGTGTTGCTGGTGCGGCGATTGGGTTTGCCTGCGCTAACGCCGTTTTGCTGGGCGCGTTTTTTCGCTGCGTGCAGCAAGCCAATCACGGTGGCATAGCGCGGATTGCGAATGCGATCAGACAAAATGCCCACTTCTTGCGGCACGCCGATGCGCGCAGGCAGATTGAACACATCTTCTGCCAATTCCACCACGCCACGCAATAAAGATGCGCCGCCTGTTAACACAATGCCTGAAGTCAAAACTTCCTCGGGGAAGCCTGCGCGGCGCAGTTCGTTTAATGTGAGTTCTAGAATTTCTTCCACGCGCGGACCAATCACGCTGGCAAGCGTGCGGCGCGAAATTTGGCGCGGCAAGCGATCGCCCACACTGGGTACTTCCACCATTTCATCCAAACCTTCCAAGTTTTCCAATGCCACACCATGGAAAATTTTGATGCGCTCGGCAGCGGTGTAAGGCGTGCGCAATGCTTGCGCCAAATCGCGTGTAATCAAATCGCCTGCAATGGGTATAACCGCTGTGTGGCGAATTGCGCCGTTGGTGTAAACAGCGATGTCTGTTGTGCCGCCGCCGATGTCAATCACGCAAACGCCCAATTCTTTTTCGTCTTCGGTGAGCACAGCATCGGCAGACACCAGCGGTTGCAGCATGATTTCATCCACTTTCAAGCCACAGCGCTCAATACATTTTTGCACATTTTGCAAAGCAGTTACCGCGCCTGTGATGATGTGCACGCGCGTATCCAAGCGCACGCCACTCATGCCAATCGGCTCGCGCACACCCGGTTGATTATCAATGATGTATTCTTGCACCACGGTGTGCAAAATTTGATGATCGGGCGGAATATTGACCGCTTTGGCGGTGTCTTTAGCGCGTTCAATATCGGCTTTGGTAACTTCGCCGTCTTTGATTTTAACCACGCCTTGCGAATTCAGGCTGCGAATATGGTTGCCCGAGATGCCTGTTACCACGCTGGAAATTTTGCATTCCGCCATGCGCTCGGCTTCGCTCATTGCTTGTTGGATGGCTTGGGCAGTGGCATCAATGTTGGTTACCATGCCTGCTTTTAAGCCGCGAGATTCGGCTAGTCCCATGCCTACAATGTTGATTTCATCGGCAACCACTTCGCCAATCAAGGCGATGACTTTGGATGTACCAACATCGAGTGCGCTAACGTATTGCTTGTTTTCAGCCATATTTTTGTTCCAGTTTATTGTTTTTTGGGTTTGGTTTTTTCTTGATTTTTGGCGATGTTTTTCTTGGATTTATCGCTTTTTTTGTTAGAAGACTGCGTGCTCAGGGCGATGATTTGTTCATCGTCTAGCATCATGTCTTCAATATTGGGCTCGGGAGGCGGCGCATCGGAACGCATCCGCGTGGCAAAGGCATCTTTATAGCGCATATCCACATAATCAATATATTGCGCTTTGGTTTGCAGCTGGCGGGGAAACGCTCGCACAAACCGCGCCATGCGCGCGCTGATGTCTTCTTTGCCTAGGCGAACTTCAATGCCGTTGTTCAGCATCATTGCCCATGCCCCACGGGGACTATATTGTAAACGGATAATCCTTAATCGCAAAGGTTTGAGTTGGTTATTGAAATTCTCGTATTGCTCCGCCATCACTTTTTGTTCGTTTACATCGCCATCAAACTCGGGCAATTCTTCGCCATAGGCAGCCTGAAAAACCTCGCCTTGCGGCGAAACCAGCCCTGCTTGCTCGCCATTGCGTATCCAGCGGGCGGCGGGCTCGTATTCATCTATGGTTACTTTGATTTTGGAAGGTGGAATGCGGTCTATTTTAACGTTGCGCACCCATTCTAATTTGCTGGCGGCGCGTTTGGCTTCGTGTAGGTTTACGTTGAAAAAGCTGCCTGTTAAATAGGGGCGCATGGCTTCAAACAGCTGTTTTTTATCGGCACGGCGCAGTTTTTCCGCGCCATCGGTGGCGACGATGTTGATTTCGGCGATTTGAAAATAGGGCTGGCGCGAGAGCCAAATGCCGCCTGTCATCAGTAGGAATATGAGCGTTAGATAGAGCAGAAATCGCACGGTGGTTTCCTATTTGCTGAACGCGGTTTGCAAAATGGTAACGCATAAATCGGCAAATGCTATGCCTTTTTGCTGCGCGGCTTTGGGGATAAGGCTGTGGCTGGTCATGCCTGGCAGAGTGTTTACTTCTAAGATGTAGATTTTGCCTGCGGCGTCTTTCAGAAAATCAACGCGCCCGCAGGTGTTGCCGCCGCCGATAGCGGCAAAGGCTTGTTTGGCAAGGCTTTGCATGAGTTGTTCATCGGCTGCGCTTAAATCGGATGGGCATAGGTAAACGGTGTCGTCGCGTTGGTATTTGGCTTCCCAGTCGTAAAACTCGGTTTGCGGGATGATGCGGATGCTGGGCAGCGCTTGTTGGTTGATGACGCCGCAGGTGTATTCGCCGCCCGACATAAATTGTTCGGCAAGGATTTCGCCGTGTAGGTTTTCGCTGCGCAGTTGGCGATACATTGGGGCAAGCTCGCCTGCTTGCTGGATTTTGTGTACGCCCACGCTGCTGCCTTCGGCGGCGGGCTTAATGAATAGGGGCAAGCCGAGTTGCTGTTCTACGGCGGCAAAATCGCTGTCGTCGTGTAGCACGGCAAACGGCGGGATGGGCAAGCCGAGCGCCTGCCAGATGAGTTTGCAGCGGTATTTATCCATGCCCAGCGCAGATGCCAGCACGCCGCAGCCTGTGTAGGGGATGCCAAGTGCTTCTAATGCGCCTTGCACGGTGCCGTCTTCGCCGTAGGTGCCGTGTAGGATGTTAAAGGCAGCCTGAAAACCTTGGTTTTTGAGTTCGGCGAGGTTGGTTTCGGCGGGGTCAAAGGGGTGGGCATCAATGCCTTTGCTTTGCAGGGCGGCGAGTATGGCGTTGCCGCTGGCTAGGGAGATTTCGCGTTCTGATGAGAAGCCGCCCATTAGGACAGCGATTTTGCCGAATGATTGAGGTTGTTGCATGGATGATGGGGCTTTCTGATGATTGGCGTGGGTGTTTTTATGCGCTTGACGGAAACTTGTTGCGCTTGTTTTGATTTTCAGACTGCCTTTGGGAGAGTTTGTGGAGATGATAGGCAGCCTGAAAAACTTGGGATTAGGGTTTTGCGTGATATGGGCTTGTTTTGCTGTTTTCGGGATTTTCAGGCTGCATCTGGCAGGGTTAAATCCACCAAGCCTTGTGCCACGCGGTTGATGCTGCCCGCGCCCATGGTGAGCACGACATCGCCGTCTTGTAACACGTTGTGCAATAGGGTTTCGGCAACGGCGTTCACATCGGCGCAATAGATGGGTTCTAGCTTGCCATGCACGCGCACGGCACGGGTGAGCGCGCGGCTATCGGCGGCGATAATCGGCTCTTCGCCTGCGGCGTAAACATCGGTTAAAACAAGCGCATCTACGCTGTTGAGAATGGTAACAAAATCTTCAAACAAATCGCGGGTGCGGGTGTAGCGATGCGGCTGGAAGGCAAGCACTAGGCGGTTATTAGGGAACGCGCCGCGCGCGGCAGAGAGCGTGGCTTGCATTTCCACGGGGTGATGCCCGTAGTCGTCGATAACGAGCGCTTTGCCGCCTTGGGGTAGGTTGATTTCGCCGTAGCTTTGGAAACGCCGCCCTACCCCGCCGAAGGTTGCCAAGCCTTGTTGGATGGCTTCCACGGATGCGCCGCATTCCAGCGCTACGCCAATGCTGGCAAGGGCGTTGAGCACATTATGCCTCCCCGCGCAGTTGAGCGTTACGTCAAATGTTTGCACGCCATCGGTTTTTTTGACGTTGACGGTGAACTGCATTTGCGCGCCGTGGGTGCGCACGTTGCTTGCCCAAATATCGGCGCTGTCGTCGTCGATGGCGTAGGTGGCGAAGGGTTTTTGGATTTTGGGCAGGATGGCGCGCACGTTGGCGCTGTCTAGGCAGAGAAAGGCTTTGCCGTAGAACGGCATACGGTGCACGAAGTCTATAAACGCTTGGCGCAGTTTGTCGGCATCGTGGTTGTAGGTGTCCATGTGGTCTTCGTCGATGTTGGTGATGACGGTGAACACGGGCGATAGATAGAGGAAGGAGGCATCGCTTTCATCGGCTTCGGCAACCATCCATGTGCCTTTGCCCAGCTTGGCGTTGGTGCCTGCGGCGGTGAGTTTGCCGCCGATGATGAAGGTGGGGTCTAGCCCTGCTGCGCCGAGAATGGATGCGGTGAGACTGGTGGTGGTGGTTTTGCCGTGTGTGCCTGCGATGGCGATGCTTTCGCGAAAGCGCATGATTTCTGCCAACATCATGGCGCGGGGGATAACGGGAATATGGCGGGCGATGGCAGCCTGAATTTCGGGATTGTCTTGCTTGATGGCGGTGGATGCGACCACGACTTCTGCGCCGTCAATATGCTCGGCGGTGTGGCCGGGGAACACGCGCACGCCGAGACTGCTGAGATGGCGCGTGGTGGCACTTTGCGCTTGGTCTGAACCCGACACGTTGAAGCCTAAATTGTGCAACACTTCGGCGATGCCGCACATGCCTGAACCGCCGATGCCGACGAAGTGGATATTTTTAACTCTGTTTTTCATGATGATTTGCTTTCCGTGCGTGCGCGTGGTGCGTGCAAATTTGCGTACAAAAAAGGGGCGTATTTTAAGGTGTGTTAAGAAATTACGCTATGAGCTTTGCATATTTTTTCAGGCTGCATCTGGGCGGGCTAAGGCAGCCTGAAACTGAGAAAACCATTGCACAATAATCTCGCGGTTAGACGGCGAAAACACTTTCTCGGCAGCTTCGGGCGCACTCAGCCATGCGTAGGCGGAATGCTCGCTTAGGGTTGGCACGCTGTTGGCAGGGATTTCTGCGGAAAACCAATGCTCGATGTTGCGCGTGATGCCTGCGGGGTAGCGGTATCGCCAATGTGGATAGATTTCGTATTCTACGCTGCGATGCCAGTCGCGCAGTTGCTCGGAAGGCAGCCTGAAACCTGTTTCTTCGGCAACTTCGCGCAAGGCAGCCTGAAACGGCGGCTCATCGGGCGTGTTCAGGCTGCCTGTTACCGATTGCCAAAAGCCGTCGGGTTTTAGGCGGTTGAGAATCAACACGTTGCCTGCGTTGTCGTGCAGCAGAATCAGCACGGAGATGGGGATTTTTTTGGACATGGTGAGATGGGTGGTGTGGGGGCAGCCTGAAAATGGTGTGCATAGTTTTCAGGCTGGATTTGGGATAAAAATGCTGCGTTCGGTTGAACAAGGGGAGCGGCAGCATTTGGCGATTGCGAATCATCAGGCAGCCTGAAAACCATTTACGCAAAAAACCGCTTAACGTGATACCAACCGTTTTTCAGGCTGCCTTTTGCTGATAATGGGTGAGATTAAAAGCGCCGTTTCAGTTTGCAGGCTTGCAAAATCTCCACCGCCAATTCTTCCACCGATTTATGCGTGGTGTTGGCAAACGGGATGGCGTGGCGGCGATAGATGGCTTGCGCGTCGGCGATTTCTTGTTTGCAGGTGTTGAGGTGGGAATAGGTGGAATTGGGGCGGCGTTCTTGGCGGATATTGTGCAGGCGGCCGGGTTCTATGGTGAGCCCGAATAGTTTGCTGCGATAGGGTTTGACCATGCGCGGTAGGTCGTCGCTGTCTAGGTCGTCTGGCGTGAGCGGATAGTTGGCGGCGCGGATGCCGTATTGCAGGGCGAGATACAGGCAGGTGGGGGTTTTGCCGCTGCGCGATACGCCCAGCAGGATAACATCGGCTGCTTGCAGCTCGCGGTCGGACACGCCGTCGTCGTGGTTGAGGGCAAAATTGACGGCTTCCATACGGGCATCGTAGCGGACTACGTCGTCGGCGCGGCTGCGCACGGTGTGGCGGGCGGGTTTGTCTAGCTCTTGTTCTAGCTGCCCCAAAAAAGCATCAAAAAAGCTGAAATGGGCGGCGGTGGCGGTTTTGACGATGGCGCGGATTTCGTTGTTGACCACGCTGGAAAACACCAGCGGATGAATGTTCTCGCGCTCGGCGGTGGCGTTGATTTGCGCCACAAGGGCGTGGGCTTTTTCGGGGCTGTCAATAAAGGGATGGGTACTACGCTTGAACGCAAGTTCGCTAAATTGTTCCAGCAGGGCGTTGCCCATGTTTTCGGAAGTGAGACCTGTGCGGTCGGAAACGAAGAATACGGAGCGGGGGGCGGGCATGGCGGTTTCCTTTGCAGATGGGATGAATGAAGACGCAGATGCGCGAGATGGGCGAATTATAGTTTGAATAGGCGGTTGAGGCAGCCTGAAAACGAACGAAGTGCGTTTCGGCGAAGCCAAAACAAGTAACACGCGTTTCGGCGAAGCCAAAACCTGTTTACAGGTTTCGGCGAGACAAAACTTGTTTACAGGTTTCGGCGAAGCCAAAACGAGAAAATGGGGTTTCAGGCTGCCTTTAACATTGCTTGAACAATCGTTTGAGGCAGCCTGAAAACAAGTTTACAGGATTGGGCGCGACACAAGCTAAATGGCGTTTCAGGCTGCCTCTGCCTGCCACAACATGATTCTGCGGTCAAACAGGGCTTTCACGCCGCTTTGGTGGCTGATGCCGACTATCAATGTATCAGGCAGTTCGGTTTTGAGCATCTGCATCAGGGCGATGGAGGACTCGTCGTCAAGCTGGTTGGTGGCTTCGTCGAGGAACAGGATTTGCGGACGGACGGCGAGGGCGCGGGCGAGGCTTAAACGCTGCTGTTCGCCGCCGGACAAGCGGCTGTGCCATTCGGCGGCTTCGTGCAACCGGTTTTTCAGGCTGCCTAAGCCGACGTGTTGCAGAATATCGCGCAGGGTGTCGTCTGCAAGGCGGCACGGGTGCGGATAGCTGACGGTGTCGCGCAGGCTGCCGTGCGGCAGATAGGGGCGTTGCGGGATAAACAGGAAGCTGCCGTTGATTTGGAAACGCCCGCCGTAGTACGGCCACAAGCCTGCGAGTACGCGCAGCAGCGTGGATTTGCCGATGCCGCTGCGCCCTTCCAGCAGCAGCCATTCGGGCGCGGCGGCTTCCAAATTAACGGCTTGCAGCATGGCTTTGCCTGCGGGGGTGTGGACGGTGGTTTGGTTAAGCGTAAGTGCGGGGCGGTTTTCAGGCTGCATTGGGGTTTTGACTTCGCCGAAACTCGTGTTACTCGTTTTGACTTCGCCGAAACTCGTGTTACTCGTTTTGACTTTGCCGAAACTCGTGTTACTCGTTTTGGCTTCGCCGAAACTCGTGTTACTCGTTTTGGCTTCGCCGAAACGCACTTCGTTCGTTTTCAGGCTGCCTTTATGGTCGCCTGAAAGATGGTTTTCAGGCTGCATTGGGCTTTTCAGGCTGCCTTTGATTCCGTTTGAAACCTGCTCATTTTCCTGTTCTGGCGTGGAAGTATGAACAGCTTGGTTGTGGGAACAGACATTTTCAGGCTGCCTTTGCACCCTATCCAAAGCAGCCTGAAATCCGCCCAAACGTTCCACCACCGCCGCCCATTCCACCAGCCTGCGGTAGGAATCGGTGAACCAGCCGAAGCTGTCCTGCACGCGGGCGAACGATGTGCGCGTTTGCATCATGTCGCCGAACGTAAGCGTTTTGGCGAGATACATCGGCAGCGTGGCGAGAATGGGGATGAAAATGCTGATACGCACATACGCCGCCCAAAAGGTTTCTTGGCGAAATTCGCAGTTGGTAAGCCTGTGCCAGTTGTCGCGGATTTGGCGGTAACGCTGTTTCAGACGGCCTTGCTCGGCATCTGCGCCCTGATAAAATGCCACCTGCTCGGCGTGGTCGCGCACCCGCAACAGCGCGGCGCGGTAGTCGGCTTCGCGGTGCTGGCGGTCGATGTTCAAATCTTTCAGTTTGCGCCCGACCAGATGGGCGATAAGGGTGCTGACGGCGGAATACGCCAACGCCACCCAAACGAGATAGCCTTTGACGGTGAAGCTGTGCCCGAACAGCGTGAAATGCTGCACGCCCGACAAGCCCCACAGCACGGCGACAAACGCGCTGAATTTGGCAACATTGTTGATAAACGAACGAAACAGCACGATGCTTTTGTCGGCAAGCTGGTAGATGTCGTCGGCGATGCGCTGGTCGGGGTTGTCGGGCTCGCCCGTGAGTTGCAGGCGGTAGTGTTTGTGATTGCCCAGCCAGTTTGACTGGAAATGCTCGGTCAAATGCGTGCGCCAGCGGAAAATCAGCCGCTTTTGCAGCCAGTCGCCGCACACGATGCAGGCGATAATCAGCCCCATGTAGCCGCAGTATTCCACAATCAGCGCGGGCATGGCTTTGCCGTCAAACGCGGCGAGCGCGTCGTAAAAACGCTTGTCCCACGCGGCGATTTTCACGCTCATGAAAATGGAAAACAGGGTAAAGCCGATGACGGCGGCGAGCAGCAGCCACTCGCGCCATTGCTTTTTGCCTGCCCAAAACGGGTGGGCGAGGCGGAGGAATTGTTTGAGTAATGCCATTTTTTCCTTTCGGCAGGCTGAAATCATCTATATCGTCATTTCCGCCTGTACAGGAATGACGATGTTTGGGCGGATTTAGCGGTTGCTAAATTTTTCTGACACACCAAAGGCAGCCTGAAAAGCGTTTTCAGGCTGCCTTATCGGGTTTAAATCAAACCGCCTTACATTTTCCATTTAAAACCAAGCAGCACATTACGTGGTTCGCCGTAAAAATTGCCGCTATTAAAGCTGCGGCTGTATTGGTTGGCATAGTAGCGTTTGTCGGTAAGGTTGTTCACAGCAAGACTCAACTGTATCTGCTTGGTGGGGCGGTATTGCAGATTGGCGTTCCACACGGTGTAGCCGCCTTGGCGGATGGTGCCGCCGCTGGTGCTGGATTTGCTGCTGCTATTGATGCCGAGACCAACTGTCCATTTGTCGCTGTCAAAGGGCAGCGTGTAGCTGGTGTAAAGGCGGAACATATGCTTGGGCGTGTGGCTGCTGAAATTGTAGCCCGCCTGCCTGCTGGCGATGTTTTCCTGAATGGTGTTGCGGTTGGTGCTGCGGTTAAAGGTGTAGCCAGCAAAGATGTTCCAACGATCGGTGATGCTGCCTGAAATTTCAGCCTCCACGCCTTTGCTGCGCTGGTCAAGCGATGTCCAATAGGCTTGGCGACCGCTGCCTGCGGGGGGATTGACGCGCTGGTTGTTGTTGTCTTTGTCGGTGAGGTAGGCGGCGAGTGATGTATTCAGGCGGCCTTCGTTCCATGTGCCTTTCCAGCCGATTTCGTAGTTTTTGCCCATAATCGGCGGCAGCAGGCTGTCGTCAGCGCGACGGTTCATGGTTTGTTTGAAAATGGAGGTGTAGGCGGCATACAGGCTTTGGTTAGGTGTCAGGTCAAACGTGATGCCTGCGTAGGGCACAAAGCGGTTGCGTTTGAGCTCCTGCGTGGTGGCGGGGGTGCGGTCTTTGAGGTTTCTGTCCCAATCAAGGGCGCGATACCAGCGGGTGTAACGACCGCCTACGATGATGTGCAGGCTGTCTAGCGGGTTGATGCGGAAACCTGCGCCGAAAGAATGGGTTTTGTAACGACCTTCGCCGCCGCGCGCGCTGTTGCCTGCTGCGTCCCAATCGGGTTTGGCGATTTCGCTGCCGTTGAATGTGTTCACATTAAATTTGCGGCGGTCGCTTGCGGGCCAGCGATTAAGCGAGGTGTCTTTTTCTTGCGAGAAAGTGTGGGCAAAAAAGATGTCGTGGCTGCGACCAAAGGCTTGGAAGCGACCAGTAAGGTTGTTTTGAAAGGTAAACAGACGGCTGCTGCTATCGTAGCGGTCAAAGCTGTTGTTCCCAGCAAGGTTGTCTGCGCCGATGCCACGGTTGCCGCCGCCCAGCGTGTAATACTCTTTATAACCGCGTGTTTTGCGCCAGTCTAGTTTGCTATCAAGTTTCCAGTTGTCGTTGAAATAGTGTTCGTATTCAGCAAACAGCGTGTCTTTTTTCTGACGTTCGGCGTTCCAATCTGCGCCCAAATAGCGTTTGCGCTCAAAGCCACTGCCATCGGCAAACAACGGCAGACCGTCGGGGTCGGGGCGGCTCATCTGGTCAAGGTGGCTTGCGCTCAATGTGAGTTTGCCGGTGTCGCCGATGTCTTTTTCAAGAATGCCGTACAGCATATAGTCGCGGCCGTGCGAGCCTTCTTGGAAGGTTTTGTTACGCGTAACCGAGCCAACAAAACGTCCGCGCAGGCCGTTTTCTGGTAAAAGCGTGCCCGAAGCATCAAACACGCCGTTGATTTTGCCGAAGCGGTCGGCGAGAAGGTCGGCGGAAATCTGTGTTTGCGCGGTCGGTTTTTTACGCGCGAGATTGACCGTGCCGCCCGGCTCGTTGTTCGCCTGCGTTAGCCCTGCTGCACCGCGCACAATTTCCACGCGGTCATACATCGCCAAATCGGTGGCGGTGGTCGGGTCGCCCGAGGGGCCGCCGAGACCGAAGCCACCCGGTGAACCCGTTTGTGCGGCAATGCCGTCTTCTTCAATCTGCTCAATAAAATAGCCGCGCGACATAAAATGCGTGCGCGTGCCCGATTTGAATACATTGATGCCTGTGGCGGTTTTCAGCGCGTCTTCAAGGCGCGTGATACCTTGGTCTTCAAGCTGCTTTTTGGTGAGCACGGTTACCGATTGCGGCACTTCGCGCGGTGAGAGCACCAAGCCTGTGGTGGAACGCAGCGCGCCCACGCCGTAGCTGTTGCGGTTTTCTGTTTTCAGGCTGCGATTTTTGGCGGTTACGGTAATGTTTTCCAATTCGGTTGCGGTGTTGCCA
The DNA here is from genome assembly GCA_963529725.1 of uncultured Kingella sp. Classification (GTDB taxonomy): domain Bacteria; phylum Pseudomonadota; class Gammaproteobacteria; order Burkholderiales; family Neisseriaceae; genus Kingella_B. The sequence continues at coordinate 18,690 of CAUSAW010000009.1, forward strand.
TCTTCGGCAAAGGCGGCAGCGGGCAGCGCGGCAAGGCACAGCGCGAGCGTGCGGATTTTGTGGCGGGGTTTGGAGCGCATGGATGTTGTTCCTTTTTTAAAAAATGCCTGCGAACCTTGTTTACAAGGCTGGTTACAGGCGAGTTTGTGATGTAAAGAAACGTAAGATTATATGAAAATCATCCATATCCGCAGATAGGTTTGACGGCTAGGCGGTGGTACGGTTTTTGGATTACGGGGACTCGTTCTAAATGTTGAATGGGGTGTTTTGGATTGGTGTGTTTGGGGCAGCAAAAGGAGGGGATGGGATTGATTATCGGTGCGTGGCATAATCGTATAAAAGGCAGCCTGAAAACGGGAGAAATCCATTTTCAGGCTGCCTTATGATTTTCAGGCTGCCTTTAACCGCGCGCAAATAGCCGTTTAAAGCAGCCTGAAAACGTGTTTTCACCTTTTTCAGGCTGCCTGTTATCCAAGCAAAACAGCACGTCTTGGATGGTAAAGGCAAACACAATCCGCTCGGCGGCGATGTCGTCCAGCAGATTTTGCGCGATGGTGCGGATTTTGGCTTGCTTTTCGGGCGGCAGCGGTGTGCGGTAGCCGTCGGCAAACCAGTCATACATTTCGCTCGTCAAATCATACAAAAAGGGGAAATGCTGCGCGTAATCCAGCAGGTGTTCAAACGCCAAAGTATCGTCGGGCCGAGCCGCCAGCCGCCGCAGATATTGGCGCACTTCCTGCACGGGCGCGCCGTCTTCAAAGCGTTGGTAGGCTTGGCTGTTGCGCTGCACATAATTGCCCATCAGCTTTTCAACTTCGTGCAACGCCCATTTATCGGCGAAATTCAGCGAAATCAAATCCAGATATACATCATCGGGCAGCAGCGCTTCCAGCTCGGCATCGTGCGCGTAAATCCATTGTTCCAACTCGACGGGCGTGATTTCGTCTGCAAAGGCGCGCCAGAAAGTTTCGCAGGTGTCGATTGGTAAGACAATCATTGCTTACTCCGTTAGTTAAAAGGCAGCCTGAAAAGGGGAAAACGGTTTTTCAGGCTGCTTCGATGTGTGCGCTCAGGTAGTCCCAAAAGCGGTGGCACAGGGCGGGGTTGATGTCCCACAGCAGGTTGAGGAACAGGAAGTCATAGCTGTCAGGCTGCCCTTTTTCTTCGATACCGCGCAACAGGTCGGGGAAGAGGAAGGTGAGGGTGAGCCTTCTGACGGCTGCGGCGGGGTCGTTTTGTCGGTTGAGTTTGTCGTGGTCGCGCCATGCGCTGTAGCGGCGGCTGTCCAATGCGGCGGCGGCGGTTTTGCCGTCGAGAAAATCCAGCGCGTGCTGCAAATCGGCGGCGGACGGGGATTGGCGCTCGCCGTGCAGCACAGCTTTGCTTGTAAACAGGATGCACAGGCGGATGAAATGGTCGTAGCCCAGTTGCTCTATGCAGCCGTTTTCTTCGATTTTTTCGCTGATTTCTATGTCTGCGTCTTCGTTATGTTCGGTGTCGGGGGTGATCATGGGGTTTCCTTTGTATTGGTTGGGTTGGGCTTTCAGGCTGCCTTGGATGCCGTCTGAAAGGCAGCCTGAAAGAGGGAAACAACGTTTCAGGCTGCCTTTTGCCGTTAGCAGCAAATCAGTTTTTCATAGACTGCACAGGCGCAGGAATCCGCCCGCCGCGGTTCACAAACGCTTCGCAGCTCCCCGCTTTGGTCGGCATAATCGGCGCGTAGCCCAGCAGCCCGCCAAATTCCACGCTGTCGCCCACGCCTTTTCCAGTAACGGGGATAATCCGCACGGCGGTGGTTTTGCTGTTAATCATGCCGATGGCGGCTTCGTCGGCGATGATGCCCGCAATCGTGGCGGCGGACGTGTCGCCCGGCACGGCCACCATGTCCAGACCTACGGAACACACGGCGGTCATGGCTTCCAGCTTGTCCAGCGTCAGGATGCCGCTTTCCGCCGCCGCAATCATGCCTTCGTCTTCCGACACGGGGATGAACGCGCCGCTCAGCCCGCCGACGGCAGACGAAGCCATCATGCCGCCTTTTTTCACTGCGTCGTTCAACAGCGCGAGTGCGGCGGTGGTGCCGTGCGTGCCGCAGACGGTCAGGCCCATGGCTTCCAAAATGCGGGCGACGGAATCGCCGACGGCGGGCGTGGGCGCGAGCGACAAATCCAAAATGCCGAACGGGATGCCCAGCATTTTCGCCGCTTCCTGCCCGATGAGTTCGCCCACGCGCGTGATTTTGAACGCGGTTTTCTTCACGATTTCGGCGATTTCGGTCAGGTTTTGGCTTTCGCAGTTTTTTAAGGCAGCCTGCACCACGCCGGGGCCGGACACGCCCACGTTGATAATCGCGTCCGCTTCGCCCGAGCCGTGGAACGCGCCCGCCATAAAGGGGTTGTCTTCCACCGCGTTGCAGAACACGACGATTTTGGCGCAGCCGAAGCCTTCGGGCGTGATGTCGGCGGTGCGTTTTATCGTGTCGGCGGCCAGTTTCACCGCGTCCATGTTGATGCCCGCGCGCGTGCTGCCGATGTTGATGGAGCTGCACACGATGTCGGTGGTTTTCATGGCTTCGGGAATGCTGTTAATCAGCACGCGGTCGGCGGGCGATATGCCTTTTTGCACCAGCGCGGAAAAGCCGCCGATAAACGATACGCCGATGGCTTTTGCTGCCTTGTCTAACGTTTGCGCGATGCTCACATAGCTGTCCGCGCCTGTGGCGGCGGCGATTTGCGCGATGGGCGTTACCGAGATGCGCTGGTTCACAATCGGCACGCCGTATTTGGCGGAAAGATGCTGCGCGGTGGCGACTAAGTCTTTGCCGATGTGGGTGATTTTGTTGTAGATATTTTGGTTGAGCGTGTGGATGTCGGGCGAGATGCAGTCGTGCAGGTCTATGCCGATGGTGATGGTGCGCACGTCAAAATTTTGCTCGGAAACCATGCTGATGGTTTCTAGGATTTCGTTGGATTGGATATGGGACATGGTTACTCTTTCTTTTGAACTGATGGGGATGATGGATTTTGGCGAACGAAATAATCGGCAAGATGCTGCAACAGCGGCTCGGGGCAATGGGCGTTGGCAACAAAAAACCAATATTCGTCCGCACCATAGGGATTGTGAATGCTGAACGATTGCCTGCGCCAGCGAAAATCCAGCCAGCATTCGCCGCTGATGGGGTCGGCAAGATAGCCTGTTGGCAACGCTGGCAGGCGCACAATCTGCCACAGCAGGCGGCGCAGTTTGGCGTTGATGCGCAGGCTGAAAAAATGGCGCGAGCCGTCTGGCATGATGATGTTAATCAGAGCTTGGGGCATTTTGATTACGCTGAACTTGGTTTCAGGCTGCCTTTGGGGGGGCTAATTATGTTTAGGCAGCCTGAAAATAGGTTTTGGGCGTTTCAGGCTGCCTTATTCATCAAGGCTTTATGCGGTGTATTTGAAACGAGCCTTGCTCAATCGCTTGCAACACGGCGCGCGAGCGTTCGTCTTGCGGGAAATATTTTTGATGGATTTGCAACTGTTTCACCGCTTCGGCTTTGTTGCCCTGCATTAAATAAGCGATGCCCAGCGGCAAATGCGCGTTGGTATCCCCACCTTTAATCGCCTGTTGCAATAACGGCATGGCGCGGTTTACGCGGTTGCTGCTCACCAAAAATGCGCCGTATTCGCCTTGAATGCGCGCTTTTTCTTTGGGCTTGTTTTTAAGCTGGGCGATGATTTTTTGAAAATAGCCATCGGCAATCAGGGCAGCATCGGGCACGTCCATGTTGTGCGCCATCGCGTTTAGCCGCGCCAAGCGGTATAGGATATTGACGTATTGCGTGGTCTGCTTTGGGGTAACGGCTTTCACGTCAATCACGCCTTGCAAAAAGCGGTTGAGCTGCCCTGCTTCGGCAATGGCACGAAGCTGGTCGGCATCGTTGTCAAAGCGCGGCGGATAATTGCCTGCAACGCTGTCCAAATCGCTGAGCACGTTATCAACAAGCTGTATATTCAATTCGTTATGCTGAATGAGTTTGCTTAAATCGTGCTGCGGATAAGGCGCGGCGTGGGCGATGATGCCGTATGCGGCGAGCAAGGCGGTGAACAAGAGTTTTTTCATTTTCAGGCTGCCTTTCGTTAGATGGAAACGGGATGGGATAGGCAGCCTGAAAGCGGGGCTTTGCCGTTTTCAGGCTGCCTGTGCGATTAAATGCGATGCATGGCGTTAAAAATCGCTTCGTTTTGAATACGAATTTCCAGCGATAATTTTTGCCCTTCCGCAGCAAACAATTCCGCCAGCTGCGGCGGCGTTTGGCTGCATTGCGCGGTGTCCACCAAAATAATCATGGTGAAAAATTCGCCCATCAGCTGCTGGCTAATGTTCACAATATTGATTTGATTTTCCGCCAACAGCTTAGCAACGTTGTACACAATGCCCACGCGATCTTTCCCAACAACCGTAATAATGGATTGCGACATAATTTTCCTTTCAATAACACGGTTTACAAAAAAACACATTGTAGCCCAAACCCCGCATTCAGGCAGCCTGAAACGCACGATTGCCGATTACCGCTTGCTGCCCGTTTTCAGGCTGCCTAAAATCTCCCATTTTTACCCCCAATCACCACCATGCTCCCCATCCACGCCCACATCGCCGAACAAATGGACAGCCGCCTGCTGCTGCTGCGCCGCCAGCCCCAAACCATCCTGCTGCACGGCGCCGACAACGACATCAGCCGCCGCCTGCTCGCCGCGCGCTATCCCCACGCCACATTCAGCGAACACGACCACCGCGAAAAATGGCTACAACAAGCCGCACAAAGCCGCCGCGCCCAAAGCAGCTGGCTGGGCAAACTATCGGGCAAAGGGCAAATCCCGCAAAGCCATCAGCCGCTTACTTTCAGGCTGCCCGAAAACAGCGCCGAAATGCTGTGGAGCAACCTTATCCTGCACCACGCCGACAACATCGGCGACATCCTTGCCAACTGGTCGCAAGCCCTGCACGACAACGGCATGCTGTTTTTCAGCCATCTAGGCGACCAGAGCCTGCCCGAAATCCGCCACATCCTGCAACAGCACGCCCTGCCCTACTCCGCCCCCACGCTCATCGATATGCACGACCTAGGCGATGCCCTGCTGAAACACCACTTCTACGACCCCATTGTGGACAGCATCAGCCTAACACTCAGCTACCAAAGCCCCACCGCCCTGCTGCAAGACATCGCCGAACTCGGCATCTGGCAAGCCCTGCGCCCCAGCGACGAAGCCGCCGCACAAAATCTCGTGCAACAAGCATGGCAACAAGGCAGCCTGAAAACGCTCACGCTGGAAATCATCCAAGGGCACGCGCTACGCAAAACATTGTTGCCAGAGAATACGCATTTGGTGCAGTTTCATCCGCGTAAGCAGTAGGCGATGGTAGGCAGCCTGAAAAGGAGTTTTAAGGAATTGATTGTTTAGAAATAAGGTATGAATGCGGATTGGTTATTATAAAAGAGATTAAGTAGTTTATTTATTTTTAATGGAAGTGAATAAGCATGGAAAATAATAAGCAAGATTTAGTTAATAAAATAAGAGAACGTGTGCAAATAGTACTACTTACTATTGCTATCATTATTAACGGAATATTATTGCTTTATTTTTCAGCAATATTTTTTATTCCTTCTCAAATCGCCTACTTTAAAAGTAAAGATGTTAATAATATAAAAGAAGGATGTTTATATTTTATGGGAATAAATTACAGGAGTGGAGCTATACACAGAATAAATGGACACAATGGAAGTTTATCTGGCGATTTATTGATTACCAATTCTCCCGCATCTATAAAATATAAAAACAAAAATAAAGCTACTAATAAATATAGATATGGTGAAAAATGGGAAAAGAATTATTGTTATAAAGTAAAATATGTGCATGTTCATTTTTTAAATGAAGATTCTAGTTATATTTATGATTTTATTTACTGAATTTTATACAATTACTTCCTATACTTTAAAAACAAGCATGGCAACAAAGCAGCCTGAAAACGCTCACGCTGGAAATCATCCAAGGGCATGCCCTGCGCAAAACCCTGTTGCCCGAAAATACGCATTTGGTGCAGTTTTTGCCGCGCAATAAATAATATGGAGCGGCGACGGCTCGTCGCCACAATCCAACCCCATCAATCCCATTTTCAGGCTGCCTAACCAACACCATGACAACCCTACACATACACGCCCAAAATCCCACGTTCTACCTTGCCATCATCGCACTAGGTCTGCTAGATGCTATAAAATCAGGCGCAATACCACTTGAAGCAGGCATTTGGACACTCCGAAAACCCTCTATCTACGATGCAATCCAGCCTTATTGCCCAGCAGAATTGCACGACATCATTGATAATTTTGACGAACTGGACGCAATCTTTCAGTTATCACCCGATAAACTTCATCCAATCCTAGATAACCTGATAGCAAGATTACAAACCCTGCTTATCGAATACCGCGAAGAATACGATTTAAATTTAACCATTAACTAAACCCCAATCCACCATGCGCCCCACCCTACTCCTACTCGCACCGCTGATTACCGCCTGCCAAACGCTCCCCGACCTAAACCAGCGCGAGCCATCCATCTACATCCCCACCGTTCACAGCCCCCAGCTAGAACGCGCCCTAAATCTCCCGCCCAACAGCGACCCCGCGCCCGCCAACCCACCGCCCGAACCCAAGCCCCAGCAGCTTGATGAGCCGATTTTCAACGCCCACACCCACATCATCGACCAAGCCAATCAAGCCTACGCCCTACGCGCCAGCCTAATTGACAACGCCAGCGTTTCCATCGACGCGCAATACTACATCTGGCACAACGACACCACAGGCAAGCAACTGCTGCAAAAGCTGCATCAAGCCGCCGAGCGCGGCGTGCGCGTGCGCCTGCTGCTAGACGACAACAATACCAACGGCATGGACAGCATTCTCACCGCGCTCAACGCACATCCAAATATCCAAATACGCCTGTTCAACCCCTTTCTGATTCGCAAATGGCGCGCGCTGGGCTACTTAACTGATTTTCCCCGCGTAAACCGCCGTATGCACAACAAAACCCTAACCGCCGACAACCGCGCCAGCATCATCGGCGGGCGCAATATCGGCGACGAATACCTAACCGACACCACGCAAAAAACCACGTTTAACGACATGGACGTGCTGGTGAGCGGCAGCATCGTAACCCGCATCTCGCAAGAATTTGACCGCTACTGGCGCAGCGACTCCGCCTATCCGCTGGAAAGCATCATCAAACCCACCGCCAAACGCATCGCCCAAGGCAACGCCCAACTCAACGCCGCTAGCAGCGACCCCGCCCCCGAAGCCACCCCCCAAAGCAGCCTGAAATACTACCCCAGCCAAATCCAGCTTGTGAGCGACGACCCCGCCAAAGCGCTGGATCGCAAAGTGCGCGTTAATGTGTGGCACGAAATCCAAAAAGCGCTTGGCACGCCCCAGCGCGAACTTTATCTTGTCAGCCCTTATTTTGTGCCCACTAAAACAGGCGCAGACATCATGCAAACCATCACCCAATCGGGCATCCACACCACCATACTCACCAACTCCCTTGCCGCCACCGACGTTGCCCCCGTGCATTCAGGCTATATGCGCTACCGCAAGCCCCTTTTGCGCGCGGGCGTAGAACTTTACGAACTCAAGCCCGAGAGTAACAACAAAAAGCGCAAGCTCAAAGACCGCGGGCTAACAGGCAATTCCAGCACCAGCCTGCACGCCAAAACCTTTATCGTGGACAAACAGCGCGTATTCGTTGGCTCGTTTAACCTAGACCCCCGCAGCGCACGGCTCAACACCGAAATGGGCGTAGTCATCCAAAGCCCCGAACTCGCCCAAACCCTGCAACAGCAGCTACACCAGCAAGCCCAACACGAAGCCTATCGTGTAACCCTTGATGCCAACGGCAAAACCCAATGGCACGACCCCGACCACCCCGAGCAGCCGCCCTACACCACCGAGCCGCAAGCCAGCTTGTTTAAACGCGCGTTGAGCAAATTGCTATCATGGCTGCCGATTGAGCGCTTGTTGTAAGATGTTGATTGTTTGAACTTCGCAACTTTGCTGCGCCACGCAGATTGCTTTAATTGCTCTCCTAATAATAGGCAGCCTGAAAAATGGATTGCGAACTGCTGCTAATGTTTACAACAAAGCGCAAATGCCGTTTTCAGGCTGCCGCAATTGTTCTCCCAGTAATAAACAGCCTGCGTAGCGCAGCAAAGTTGCGAAGCTAAAACCAATCTCGTAACCCATACTCCCCCCTTTTTTTTCAACCAACCTTCAACGAAAGGAAAGCCCATGACCACCTACCTGATCACTGGCGCAAACGGACAAGTCGGCAGCCAACTCGTGCAGCAACTCCAAGCGCAGCCCAACACCACCGTTATCGCCACCGACCGCAACACACTAGACATCACCGACCGCGCCGCCGTATTTCAGGCTGCCCAAACCCACCGCCCCCACATCATCATCAATGCCGCCGCCCACACCGCCGTGGATAAAGCCGAAAGCGAGCCCGATTTCGCCCGCGCCATCAACGTGGACGGCACACGCCACCTAGCCGAAGCCGCCCAAGCCATCGGCGCAGCGTTTCTGCACATCTCCACCGACTATGTATTTGACGGCAAAGGCGAAACCCCTTACCGCGAAAGCGATGCCACCGCGCCGCAAAGCGTATATGGGCAAACAAAACTAGACGGCGAAACTGCTGCGCTTACCGCCTGCCCGCGCACCATCGTCTTGCGCACCGCATGGGTGTTTGGCGAACACGGCAACAACTTCGTGAAAACCATGCTGCGACTCGGGCGCGAGCGCGACACACTCGGCATCGTTGCCGACCAACACGGTGCGCCCACCTACGCAGGCGACATCGCCGCCGCACTCATCCAAATCGCCCAACACATCGCCACCGAACAGCCCACCGAATACGGCGTGTACCACTTTTCAGGCAGCCCCTACACCAGCTGGCACGGCTTTGCCAGCGAAATCTTCCGCCACGCCGCCGAGCAAAACCTACTGTCGCGCGTGCCTGTTCTCAACGCCATCGCCACCAGTGACTACCCCACGCCCGCCAAACGCCCCGCCAACTCGCGCTTGGATTGCAGCAAAATTCAGGCTGCCTTTGGCATCGCCCCCAGCGACTGGCAAGCGGCATTAGGCAGCCTGAAAGATTATGTTGGCTGATATTGGGCGCACGATAAACAAGATTTCAGGCTGCCTATTGGTTTACAAGGCAGCCTGAAATTTGCAATGGAACGGCGACGGCTCGTCGCCAATGTGTGTTAAACAAACAGCACCCAGCTTGTAGGGTGGGCAAACTCGTTGCCCACCCATTTGCTTGATGGAACAGGTGGGCAACTGAATTGCCCGCCCTACGGCTTCGGCTATTTAGGCAGCCTGAAAGCCTTGTTTGATGATGCCGAACACACGGTAAACAAGATTTCAAGCTGCCTACTTACTGGTTTACAAGGCAGCCTGAAATTCACAATGGAGCGGCGACGGCTCGTCGCCAATGTGTGTTAAACAAACGCTGCTCGGCTTGTAGGGTGGACAACTCGTTGCCTACCGATTGCTTGATGAAACAGGTGGGCAACTGAATTGCCCACCCTACGGCTTCGGCTATTCAGGCAGCCTGAAAGTGGATAAAACTGCTTTCAGGCTGAGACCTTTGCAAAACCTCCGAGGCAGCCTGAAAAACAAGAAATGCCGTCATTCCCGCGTAGGCGGGAATCTTGATTAAACTTAAATAACGAATTGTTTTTGCAACAATTTTTTAATATCAAACAAGATTCCCGCCTGCGCGGGAATGACGGAAATTTAACTGTTTTTGGTTTCATTTTAGGTTTTGCAAAGGTTTCAGGCTGCCTTTGTCTTTCAACCCTATCTCTCGCTAAACACATACGCCAAAACTTGCGCCATCAACGCAATATCAGCATCATCGGGCAGCGCAAACGCCAGCTCGCGCTCGGCGCAAAGGGCGCTTGCCACGTCATCATTTAAGGCAAATGACACCGTGTGCTTGCCCATTTCATAGCGCACGGCTTCGGGCAGCGCGGCGGTACTGTATTGCTGCTCGTCTTTTTCTAGTGTTATCAGGCGCGGATTGTCGTTTTCGCCGATGTCTTCGTCTTTGCCGATAATGAAATAGCCGTCATCGTAGCCAAAATAAACGTAGCTCAACCAATCGTCGTTTTGCAGCACGCATTGCCAATCGTGAACGGTGTAATGCATTTGGATTCCTTCCGATGAATAAAGTGGTGCAAATAGGCAGCCTGAAAGTGGATAAAACGGCTTTCAGGCTGCCTTTGTTGCACCTGCGCCTACTGCGCCCATTGGTTCTGCCGCAATTTTTGGTCGGCGGTTTGGATGCGCCATTGTTGGTATTGCACGTCTTGCTGCCATTGCGGGCTGTTGTTGCCATCCAACGGTTTCAGGCTGCCTTCGGTGAGCTGGGCGATGCCGTTGCTGCTGAGAATGTAGGCATCGTCGCCGTGGTTGAGCATCAGCGGCAGTTCGTTGGCGGGTGCTTGGTGGCTGTTGGTGGCGAGACTGTGCCCGAAGGTATACACGGGTTGCTGGATGCCAAGCCAATCGGCAAGGGTGGGCAGGATGTCGTATTGGCTGGCGAGTTCGCTGTGTTTTTCAGGCTGCCATTGCGGGTGGTACACAATCAGCGGGATGTGGTATTGCTCGCGCACGCTGTCGCTGCGCACGGGCTCGTTGCGGGTGTGGTCGGCCATAAAGATGTAGATGGTGTTGTTGTGCCACGGCTGCTGGGCGGCGTATTGCATAAATTGGGCGACCGACCAATCGCTGTATTGCAGGGTGTTGAGAAAGCCGTTTTCGCCTGTTTCGGCGTGGGGGCGGATGTCAAACTCTTTGCCTGTGCGGGCGTAGGGTTCGTGGGTGGTGCCGCTGAAAAAGAAGGCGAAAAAGGGTTCGGGCTTGCTGCTGATTTGTTTGCCAAAATACATCAGGCTGTCGTAGTCCCAGCCGAATGGGGGCGGATCTTGCGGGTAGGCGCGGATGATGGGTACGTCTTCTTTGCCGTAGTATTCTTGGAAGCCGATGGCTTGGGCAACGCCGTCTATATGAAACGAGCGGCGGTTGGACGTTTGCAGCATCAGCGTGCGGTAGCCTTGCTTTTGCGCCAGCTCGGCGATGCGGCTCATGTTGTTCAGTTCCAGCCCGAAGCCGATGGGTTCGCGGTTGGGCAGGGCGGGCACGGAAGTGAGGCTGGCTTGGATGCCGATAATGCTACGCTGCCCTGCGGCGTAAAAATTTGTCCACACTTGGCTTTTGGCGATCAGCGCGTCCATATAGGGCGTGGCGCGGTAGTTGTTGCCCGATAGCGCGTCTATGTATTTGTAGCTCCAGCTTTCCAGCAGGATGATGACCACGTTTTTACGGCTGGGCGGATTGCTGGTTTGATAACGGAAGGGATGGGGATGCGCGGCGGCGATGCGCTGGGCGGTGGCGTCGTCCAGATAGCGCAACGGCGCTGCGGCGCGGCGGTCATTGAGCGCTTGCAGGGTAACGAGCGAGCCGTTGAGCGTGAGATTGGCTTGGCTTTGCCCATTGCCGTTGAAGGCATCAATATTGCCCAGCGGCTTGCCCGTGAGCACCATGCCGCGCGCAAGAAACACATAGCCCAGCAGCAGTGCAAGGCTTTGCGGAATTTGGCTTTTCAGGCTGCCTGAAAGCGGGGCGCGGGCGATGCGTATCACGCTGCGCTGCCACACAAAAGAGAGCGCGGCAAAGGCGGCGAGCGCGGCGAGCGTGTAGCCAAGGCGCGAACCCAAGGCGATGCCGATGATGCTGCCGATGTCGCCGCCGATGTTGAGCAAATCGCTGCCGATATGGCGGCTCACTTCGCCGAAATACGCCAAATCGGCAATGCCCAGCCCCAACAACACAACCAGCAGAGCAAACGCCAGCCATGCCGTTGCCACGCGGGCGCGGCGCATCGGCAGTAGCCACAGCAGCAAACACGGCGCAAGCGCTATGACGATGAGTTTGAGATCAAAGCGCGCGCCTGCGAGCAAGGCGGCGGGCAGTTGGGTGTCGGCAAAATAGTGCGGATAGGCGGCGCGCAGGGCGATGCGCAGGGCGGCAAAGACGAGCGCGGCAAGGGTGAGCACGAGAATGGGGAGTTGCCAGATGGGGCGGGGAGTTGGGGTGGGCATGGTGTGAGCGTTTTTGGGGATGGGAAATGGGGATGTTTAGGGGTGGATTGTTACAGCCTTTGGCTTTCAGGCTGCCTGATGGTTGCCATTTGAATGTTGCCGTTAAGGCAGCCTGAAAGTTTGCAAAGCTGTTTTGGCTTTGTTGCAGCCTTTGGTTTTAGCTTCGCTGAAACTCGCGTTGTTCGTTTTCAGACTGCCTGATTGTTACTACTTGAATGTTGCGGTTAAGGCAGCCTGAAAACCTTATGCGCTGCGGTGGCAAGCTATTGTCGTTTTATGATTTGGCGGGCGTGTGCCAACTTTAATGTTAATAGGTTTGCGCCCATGCCAAACTGCGTTTCAGGCTGCCTTTGGGATGCGCGATGCGGGCAAGGGCGGCAATGCTGGGGCTGCATAGCGTGGGTGTGGCGGCAAGACGCCACGAAATGGCAGAAATAATAGCAAGCGCTGTGGCTTGGCGGAATGTTGGTTTACTGGCAAACCTGTTTTCAGGCTGCGTTATGGCTTGGCATTATGCTTGGGCAGCCTGAAAGCTGCTGGCTGCGTTTCAACAAAATGAAAACAAGTGAAACGCCTTGCCGCTAAGCCAAATCGCGCCACGCCACGCCGTTTTCAGGCTGCCTTTGGTTTACAAATCTGGCTCGTTGCGCGGCTCATGCCCTTTGCGCTCGTTGCGCTCGGCTTTGCGTGCTTCGCGTTCGGCCTTGCGCTCGGCTTCTTTTTTGCGCGCGGCTTTGAGCCATGTTTCCCATTGGCTGGGTGTTTCCAGCGTGATGCGCCCGATTTTGCCTTCGCGAAAATCGGTGAGCACCAGCTCGGCGGCTTTTTGGTAGTTGATGCGGTTACCGCTGAGTACGGCGCCGCGTTTTTGTGCGATCCATTCTAGCCATTGGGTGTCTTGCCAATGGCTGCTGGGGTCTTTGTCGGCGGCGTAGCGCGCTTGCAGCAGGGGCAGATAGTGGCGGCGTAGGTAGTCCAAGAGTTCCAGCGCGACTTCTTCTTCGTCTAGCGCGTTGCGCCCGATGGCGCCGCTGGCAGCAAGGTTGTAGCCCGATTCTTCTACGATGATTTTGGGCCAGAGCATGCCTGGGGTGTCGTAAAGCCAGAAATCGTCGGCAAGGAATAGGCGTTGTTCGGCTTTGGTGATGCCCGGTTCGTTGCCTGTTTTGGCGGATTTTTTGCCTATCATGCCGTTGATGAGCGTGGATTTGCCAACGTTGGGGATGCCGCAAATCAGCACGCGCAGGGGTTTGTCTATGCCTTTGCGGTTGGGCATTAGGCTGCGGCAGGCGGCGGTGATTTTGGGGGCGGCGGCTTTTTCAGAGCTGTCTAACGCGATGGCTTGGGTTTGCGCTTGGCTGGCGTAGTAATCCAGCCAGATGATGGTACGCTCGGGGTCGGCAAGGTCTTGTTTGTTGAGAATTTTGAGCTTGGGCTTGCCTTTGGCTAATTGGGCGAGCAGGGGGTTTTCGCTGGATGCGGGCAGGCGTGCGTCAAGCATTTCTATCACCATGTCTACGCTTTTAAGGCGCTCGGCGATGGCTTTTTTTGCTTTGTTCATGTGTCCGGGGAACCATTGGATTGCCATGTGGGTGCTTTCGTGTTGGGGGTTCTCGGTTGGGATGGGCAGCCTGAAACTTTGTGTGAACGCTCAGGCAGCCTGA
>CAUSAW010000010.1:0-30419 GCA_963529725.1 uncultured Kingella sp.
TTTTAAAACAACTGGTAAGAGATAATTTATCCTAGTTATCTAGGACAGCCCCTTTTGTTTTGCCATTGCTTAGGCAGCCTGAAACGCACAATCGGCTTGTCGGCAGACAACGCCGAATCGGCGAGCGGCAGGCTTGGCTCAAACGCGCCCAAGTCCGCATACGCCGCTTGCGCTTTGATGTCTAGTTGCATAGGCACTTTCAGGCTGCCTAATGCGTTACGCGTTTCGTAGTGCAACTCGGGCACCAATTCTATTTTGCCGCGTGGCAAATCCACCGCGCCTGTGTAGTGAACCGAGACGGCGTTAAACAGCGTGTAAGCTATTTTGTCGATTCTTGCTCGCTCTTTTTGCGATTTTTGGCGAATTTCGTTTTGTTCTGCCGCGCTTAATGGTTTTTTTTCGTGCGTTGCTGCCCAGTCCGCGTTCCATTTCACGTCGCTCTCAATGCGTTCATGGCGCATCTGGCGCGATTGCTCGGTTTCATACAGCGCAAAAGTGGCTTTGCCCGATAGGTTGTATTGCGTGTCTTGCTTAAACTGCCGCTGCATACCGTGGCGGTACAAATCGGCAGGCTTGCTTGGCGCAGCCTGCATACTGCCACACGCGCTTAACGCCAGCGCAACCGCGCCTGCTAAGGTGGTTTTTAAGAGTGTGTTCATGGCGTTTGACCTTGGTTTAACAAAGAAAAACGTATTGTAAAGATTTTCAGGTAGCCTGAAAACACCGCCGCGCCCATTCCCGACAATATCACTCAACAATGCTAAAATTGCGGCTCTTCATCACACGCATAAGGAACACAACATCATGGCACTTTTGCAAATTGCCGAGCCCAATCTTTCCGCCGCGCCGCATCAGCACCGCCTTGCCGTGGGCATTGATTTGGGCACTACCAACAGTCTGGTTGCCACCGTTAAAAGCGGTGCAGCCGTGTGCCTGCCCGATGAAACAGGCGCGGTGTCGCTGCCGTCGGTGGTGCGCTATTTGACATCGGGCAACGTTCAAACAGGGCGCGAAGCCCTTGCCAATCAAAAAAGCGATCCGCTCAACACCATCTCTTCCGCCAAACGCCTGATCGGGCGCAATCTTGCCGATATAGACACCGCGCATCTGCCTTATCGTTTTGGCGACGACAACAAAATCATCAAACTCATCACCGCGCAAGGCGAAAAAACGCCGATTGACATTTCCGCCGAGATTTTAGGCAGCCTGAAAAGCCGCGCCGAAGAGAGCTTGGGCGGCGAACTGGTGGGCGCAGTCATCACCGTGCCCGCCTATTTTGACGACGCGCAACGCCAAGCCACCAAAGATGCCGCGCGGCTGGCGGGGCTGAATGTGCTGCGCCTGCTCAACGAGCCCACCGCCGCCGCCATTGCCTACGGCTTGGATAACGCCGCAGAAGGCACGTTTGTGGTGTACGACTTGGGCGGCGGCACGTTTGACGTATCCGTGTTGCAGTTGAGCAAAGGCTTGTTTGAAGTGAAAGCCACGGGCGGCAATTCCGCGCTCGGCGGCGACGATTTTGACCGCAGCCTGTTGCGCCACATCATCGCACGCGAGCAATTAACGCTCACCGATGAGCGCGATGTGCAACAGCTTTTCGCCGCCGTGCGCCAAGCCAAAGAAACATTAAGTGGGCAGCCTGAAACCCATTTTCAGGCTGCCTTGCAAGACGGGACTACATTAAACATCGCTCTAAGCCGCGCCGAATTTCACGCGCTCACCCAGCATTTGGTGGACGAAACCATCGCCCCCGTCAAACAAGCCCTGCGCGATGCAGGCGTGAGCAAAAGCGCGGTAAACGGCGTGATTATGGTGGGCGGCGCAACGCGGATGCAGCACGTTCAGCAAACCGTTGCCGATTTTTTTGGACAAGCCCCGCTCAACAATCTCAACCCCGACCAAGTGGTTGCGCTGGGTGCAGCGATGCAGGCGAACGTGTTGGCAGGCAACAAAACCGACAGCGAATGGCTGCTGCTGGACGTAACCCCGCTGTCGCTCGGCTTGGAAACCTACGGCGGCTTGGCGGAAAAAATCATCCCGCGCAATTCCACGCTGCCCACCGCCCGCGCACAAGATTTCACCACCTTTAAAGACGGGCAAACCGCCATGACCATTCACGTTGTGCAAGGCGAGCGCGAACTGGTTGCCGATTGCCGTAGCTTGGCAAAATTCACCCTGCGCGGCATTCCGCCGATGGTGGCAGGCGCGGCGCGCATCCGCGTAACCTTTCAAGTGGACGCAGATGGCTTGCTTTCCGTATCCGCCCGCGAGCAAACCACGGGCGTGCAGGCGCAAATTGAAGTGAAACCATCCTACGGCTTGGACGACGACACCATCACGCAAATGCTGCGCGAGAGCATGGCAAACGCCCAAGACGATGCCGCCGCCCGCGCCCGCGCCGAAGCCCGCGTGGAAGCGCAAAGCCTGATTGACGCGGTGGAAGCCGCGCTGGAACTGGACGGTGACTTGCTCACCGCCGAGCAAACCGCGCAAATCCGCGCCCAAATGGACGCGCTCGCCGCGCTGATGCCCAACGCCGAAGCCGCCGACATCCGCGCCGCCGTGCAAACCCTGTCGCAAGGCACGGACGAATTCGCCGCCCAGCGCATGAACCGCAATATCCAACGCGCCTTGCAGGGCGTGAACGTGGAAAATCTGTAAAGCACAAGGCAGCCTGAAAGATTGTTTTCAGGCTGCCTTTTGATATTTTTTCCAACAGCGCACGGCTTGCGCGCAAGCCATAGGAGCGCGGTTTGCCGTTTCAGACTGCTTTTGCATTCGCCCCCGCGTTTAGGCAGCCTGAAAATTCGTTGCTAAACCGCCGTGCGGTTAAAACCAACTTAAATACACGTTTTAGCTTCGCCGAAACTCCGTTGAAGCCTGTGGCTTTCAGGCTGCCTTATCATGCATCAAAGGCAGCCTGAAAACATTGTTCGCGTAAAAAAATCGTTTGCAGTTAATAGCGCACCAGCATCGCGCCCCAAGCGAAGCCGCCGCCGATGCCTTCCATCATCAGATGTTGCCCGCGCTTAATGCGCCCATCTTTAATTCCCGTATCCAGCGCCAGCGGAATGGAAGCGGCGGAAGTGTTGGCGTGTTCTTGCACGGTAAGAATGATTTTTTCGGGCGGCAAGCCCAGATGCTTGGCGGTGGAGTCGATGATGCGTTTGTTGGCTTGATGCGGCACCAGCCAATCCACTTGCTCGGCGGTGTAGCCCGCTTCTTGCAATACTTCGTCGGCAACAGCGGCAAGCTGTTTGACGGCGAATTTGAATACGCCTTGTCCGTCCATTTGCAAAAACGGCGTGCCGCAGACTGCGCCGTTGGCGATTTGCGCGGGCGTGTTCAGCAGCGAAAGATAGCTGCCATCGGCGTGCAATTTGCTGTGGATGATGCCCGCTTCGTCGCTTGCGCCCAGCACCACCGCGCCTGCGCCGTCGCCAAAGAGCACGCAAGTGCGACGATCGTTCCAATCCATGATGCGGCTGAATGTGTCCGCGCCGATTACCAAGGCTTTGCTTGCCATGCCACTTTTGATGTAGGCATGGGCGGTGCTCATGGCATAAACAAAGCCCGCGCACACGGCTTGCACGTCAAAAGCAGGGCAGCCTGAAACGCCGAGTTTTTGTTGCACCATGGTGGCGGCGGATGGGAACTGCATATCGGGCGTGGCGGTGGCAACGATGATTAAATCAATCTCGCTGGCGGCGATGCCTGCATCATCCAGCGCGGCAACGGCGGCGGCGTGTGCCAAATCGCTGGTTTTTTCGTGTTCTGCGGCGATGTGGCGGGCTTTGATGCCTGTGCGCGTGGTAATCCATTCGTCTGATGTATCAACGCGTTGGGCAAGTTCATCGTTGGTAACGCGTTGGACGGGCAGATAGCTGCCTGTGCCGAGGATTTTGGCGTGTTTCATGGTGGTTCTCGTGAGGGAAAAAATGGCGGCATTGTATGCAATCTTGCGGGTTTACTCAATTTAGTTTGCCTATGTTTGCACACAAAATGCGGCAGCCTGAAAAAAGGGATAGGCTTGGGCGGATTTTTGGCGGAGCAAAACGCGTTTTAGCCACGCTGAACTTCGTTTCAGGCTGCCGCGCGCGTATAATTTGCCTTTTGCCAACTCATCAACAAAGGAAATCTGATGCAATTTACTTTTTCCCACAACGCGCCAGCCGAAGCCGCGCAATTGTTTATTTGTACCGAAGCCGCCCAATTGCATGACGAAACCGCGCAACTTTTGTGCAATAGCTTGGAAGAGAGCGACAGCTTTGCCGAAACCAAACTGCCTGTTGCAGGCAGCCTGAAAAACATCGCCGTGCTGCGTTTTGCCGATTTGCAAACCGAAACCTTGCAAAAAGCCGCTAAAGAAGCCGCCGCATGGGCGCAAAAGCAAAAAACGCTGGCGATTGATTTAAACCCCTTGTGCGCCCAAAATGCGCCGCGTGTGGTGGCGGCATTGGTGGCGGCGGTGGGCGAAGCCGTTTACCGTTTTGACCGTTTCAAAAAAGAAGCTAACCCCGCCAAGCTCGTGCAAGTGCAGTTTGTGCACACCGCGCACGGCGATGAAATTCAGGCTGCCTTAACCCGCGCCGAAGCCTTGTTATACGGCGTGAACCTGTGCAAAGACTTGGGCAACACAGGCTCAAACATCTGCACGCCCACTTATCTTGCCGAAACCGCCGCCCGCGAAGCGCAGGCTGTGGGCGCGGAAGCCAAAATTTTGGGCGGCGATTACATCCGCGAAAATATGCCGTCCTTTTGGGGCGTAGCCAAAGGTAGCAAAGAAGAGCCGAAATTGCTGGAACTGCGCTACTTTGGCGCGGCAGACAAATCCGCAGCGCCCATTGTGCTGGTGGGCAAGGGTTTAACCTTTGATAGCGGCGGCATTTCGTTGAAACCAGGCGAAGGCATGGACGAGATGAAATACGATATGTGCGGCGCGGCGGCGATGATTGGCACGTTTATCGCCGCTGCCAAAGCCAAGCTGCCGATTAACTTGGTAACGGTAGTCGCCACTTGCGAAAATATGCCCGATGGCGGCGCGTCCAAACCTGGCGACGTGGTCAAAGCCATGAACGGCACCACGATTGAAAACCTGAACACCGATGCCGAAGGGCGGCTGGTGCTGTGCGACGCGCTCACTTATGTGGAGCAAAACTTCAAACCGCAAGCCGTGATTGATGCCGCCACGCTCACAGGCGCGTGCATCATTGCGCTGGGACACGTTGCCAGCGGCGTGATGGGCAACGACCAAGATTTGGTGGACGCGCTGCTGACCGCCGCCCGCGAAAGCAACGACAAAGCATGGCAGCTGCCGCTGTTCCCCGAATACAAAGAACAGCTCAAATCCAATTTTGCCGATTTGCAAAACATCGGCGGCCGCCCCGCAGGCACGATTACCGCCGCCACTTTCTTGGCGCACTTTGCCGAAAACTACAAATGGGCGCATTTGGACATCGCAGGCACGGCATGGAAGTCGGGCGCACAAAAAGGCGCGACAGGGCGACCTGTGGCGTTGCTGTTGCAGTATTTGAGTAATCAGGCGCAATAAGCCAGCTAAGCGCAAACGCCGTCGCGCTGTTCCGTTAAACAACACAACACGCGGCGGCGATTCATTAAAAGGCAGCCTGAAAATGGGTTTGACTCATTTGCACCGCGCCCCAATCCATTTTCAGGCTGCCTTCATCCCACCCATCATCCCAAGCATAACCATGACTCATCTAGACCTTGCGGCATTGTTTATTCTCATCGCCATTCCCATGCTTGCTGTTGCCGCGCTATGGCAGCTTTACATCATGCTCAGCGAAACCCACACGCTCAACCGCTACCAAAACCGACCACGCCAAATGCTGTGGATTGCCATCACGCTGTTTTTCACATTTAGCCTAAGCGTGTATTGGTATTGCCCCAACGCCCGCAAAAAAGGCATTTTGTTTGCCCTGCTCGGCGGCGCAGGCATTGTGTGTTACGCGCTGGGTATGTGGTATAAAAATCATCCCTAAAAGGCAGCCTGAAAACGAAAAACCGCGTTTCAGGCTGCCTTATTTGTAAACCCATGCAAAGCAAGGCGCAGGCAAAAAGCGTACAATCCCGCATCGCATTCCCACCACCCCAAAGGAAAACAACCATGGCACAAATCTCCCCCATCCCCGAAATTCTTGCCGACATCAAAGCAGGCAAAATGGTCATCATCACCGATGCCGAAGACCGCGAAAACGAAGGCGACTTGGTCATCGCCGCCCAATTTGTTACCCCCGAAGCCATCAATTTTATGATTAAACACGCGCGCGGCTTGGTGTGCCTGCCGATGGAAAACGCCCTTGTAGACAAGCTCGGCTTGCCGATGATGACCCAGCAAAACGGCACACAATACGGCACCAACTTCACCGTCTCCATTGAAGCCGCGCAAGGCACCACCACAGGCATTTCTGCCGCCGACCGCGCCCTCACCATCCAAACCGCCGTGTCGCCCAATGTGCAGCCGCAAGATATTGTGCAACCGGGGCATATTTTCCCGCTGCGTGCGCAAAAAGGCGGCGTGCTGATTCGCGCGGGGCACACCGAAGCCGCTGTTGATTTAGCCAACATGGCAGGGCTGATTGGCGCAGGTGTGATTTGCGAAATTTTGAACGACGACGGCACCATGGCGCGGATGCCCGAGCTGCTGCAATTTGCCGAACAACACGGCTTAAAAATCGGCACGATTGCCGATTTGATTGAATACCGCAGCCGCACCGAAAGCCTGCTGGAAGAAATGGGCGACACGCTGGTGCACACCCCGTGGGGCGATTTTCGCCAACACGTTTATGTGGACAAGCTCAACGGCGACACCCACCTTGCGCTGATGAAAGGGCAGCCTGAAAACGCCGCCGAGACCGTAGTGCGCGTGCACGAGCCATTTTCCGCGCTGGATTTTATCCAGCCCGACCCCAACCATTCATGGACGCTGCCGCAAGCCCTAGCCCGCGTTCAGGCTGCCCCAAGTGGCGTGATTATCCTGCTGCACCGCACCGAAGATGGCGCAGCCCTGCTGGAACGCACGCTGCCCAAAAACAGCCAGCTCGTGCAAAAATGGGACAGAAAAACCTACGGCATCGGCGCGCAAATGCTTGCCAGCTTGAACGTGAAAAAAATGCGCGTGCTGGGCAAGCCATCGGTGATGAACGGGCTAACAGGCTTTGGGCTGGAAGTGGTGGCGTTTGAAGAACAGCCCAGCGCGTAGAGCGTAATAGGGCAGGGTGTTTACAGTCATCTGCCTTGTTGTAAACATAAAAAAAGGCAGCCTGAAAACGAGAAATAGCGTTTTCAGGCTGCCTAATGGTTGCTAGGATTAAATCGCCATTAAATCTTCTTCTTTGGTTGCCAAGATTTTATCCACTTCGGCAATCGCTTTGTCGGTCAATTTTTGGATCGCTTCTTCGCCACGACGCGCTTCGTCTTCGGAAATTTCTTTGTCTTTCAACAATTTTTTGATGTGGTCGTTGGCATCGCGGCGCACATTGCGGATGGACACGCGCCCATCTTCGGCTTCGCCGCGCACCACTTTAATCAAATCCTTGCGGCGCTCTTCGGTGAGCATGGGCATCGGCACGCGGATCACATCGCCCATGGCGGCAGGGTTTAAGCCGAGATTAGAATCGCGGATGGCTTTTTCCACCGCAGCCGCCATATTGCTTTCATACACTTTAACGCCGATGGTGCGCGCATCTAGCAAGGTTACGTTTGCCACTTGGCTAACGGGCACGGCGCTGCCGTAGTAGTCCACTTCCACTTGGTCTAGCAAGCCTGTGTGGGCGCGACCAGTGCGCACTTTGGCTAGGTTTTCTTTCAACACTTCAAGCGAGCGTTGCATTTTGCCTTCGGCAGATTTTTGGATGTCGTTAATCATATTGTGTTCTCGTAGGGAGTTGAATAAAAGGCGGATTATAGCAGAGTTGATTTATTGCTTTCAGGCTGCCTTCTCCTTAAATGGATGGGGCAGCCTGAAAATCAGTTATGCACCAGCGTGCCTTCATCTTCGCCCAAGATGACGCGTTTGAGCGCGCCTTCTTTGTGGATGCTGAACACGACGATGTTCAAATTGCGTTCTTGGCACAAGGTGAACGCGGTGGTGTCCATCACTTTTAATTTTTTGGCGATGGCTTCGTTAAAGGTTACGCTTTTATAGCGCGTGGCGGCGGGGTCTTTTTTCGGGTCGGCGGTGTATACGCCATCCACATTGGTGGCTTTGAGCATCACTTCGCAGCCCATTTCCGCGCCGCGCAGGGCGGCGGCGGTGTCGGTGGTGAAAAATGGATTGCCCGTGCCAGCGGCGAAGATCACGATTTTGTTTTCTTCAAGATATTGGATGGCTTTGGGGCGGGCGTAGGTTTCGGCGATTTGCTGCATGGAGAGCGCGGATTGCACGCGGGCTTTGGTGCCGATGCTTTCAAACGCATCTTTTAATGCCAGCGCGTTCATCACGGTTGCCATCATGCCCATGTAGTCGGCGGTGGCTCTGTCCATGCTGCCTGCTTGGGCGGATACGCCGCGGAAAATGTTGCCGCCGCCCACCACAATGCCCACTTGCACGCCTAAATCGGCGATTTCTTTCACTTGGCGCACAATCGCCATGATGGTGTCGCGGTTGATGCCAAAGGGGTCGTTGCCCATTAACGATTCGCCTGAGAGTTTGAGCAGAATGCGGTTGTATTTGGTTGCCATGTTGATTGCCTTATTTTGGAGAGATTTTGAGAGAGAAGATGTTTGACTGAAAACCTTGTATGCTGCTTGCCATAAGATAACCTAACGGTTTGGCGGATGCGGTAAAACGGATGATGGGGCGCTGCCGTTGGTTAGGTGATAGGGCTGGGAGATCGTCAAACGGGCGAATTATACGCGTTTTCTACAAGCTATTAAAATAAGCCCCTGCCATAGGAAGCATAGTAATCAACAGCATAGAAAGCAGTAACTCCAATTCAAGCTGCTGTGTAGCCGATTGCATCACTTCAGTTATCTCTAGTTTTTAAAATTTTCATAATTGGAAGCAGATAAGCAGCCTGAAAAATCATTCCGTTTTTCAGGCTGCTTTTAGTTGGTATCTAAAAAGCACAACTATTAAAAACAACTTTGCAATTTTTGTAGCCTTTTTTCTTGCAAGCAGCAAAGCCTTGGTCTATGGCATCAGGAGTAGTGGCAACAAACAAAACATCACTTTTATTGTCATAACCCTGAATGCCCGTAGCACAAGTTTTAGTATAGGATGCGATTACTTTACAAGGTGTTTTTGTTTTATTTTCACATTTTTCTTTTGCATCGTTTTCTGCCATTTTTTTACTCGTATTCCATTTAGAATAAGCAAAACTTTCTATCATTTTTGATGTATCACTATATGCCACCGCGCCCCAGTTTTGCACACGCGGAACATCTGGGGTATAGGATGTTGGAGGAAAGAAACCTCCGCCAGTGGAATACCCGCCAGTAGATTGCCCACAATTAGGGTTGTACCCATAAGCACACAAACTTGGGTCATTCTGTAATGCACCTTTTGTTACATCATAAGACATAACTTGCTTGGATAACGATAAAAATATGATTGTGATTAATAATTTGTACATTTCTGTTTCCTTATCTTTTTTTCCCTACGCCTACAATGCTACTGGAATGTGTTTGGGGTTGAACGTCATTCTGTGAAGGGATAGTGACTCTTGCGCCCATCGTTGATATATGGGTAGATGTATTAGAAGCGCTATTTTGTTGAGTGGTATCACTGTTATTTACACCTCTTCCATTCGCCACACTCGGTGGCAATCCTGTATTAGCAGTATTAGGATTAGAATTATTCCACCCAGTAAACACCGAATAAGGACTATAAGCTGCCATCAGCCCATTAAAATAAGCCCCCGCCATTGGTGGCACAGTAATCAACAGCATAGACAACAATAGCCCCAAGCCAAGCTGTTGCGTAGCCGTTTGCATGATACCTGTCATCCCTGCTTTAAGCGATTCCACGCCCAAAACATCCCCTATTTCCGCCACAGCGCCCACAATGCTCACATTAGCCACCAAATCCATGCAAATGTCTGCCATCACACCCAACATTACGCCGGAAAACAATGTGGCTAAGCCATAATTCAGCCATTTATGGAACAACGGTTCGGTTTTTTTTAACAGCAAGCACAGGATAAAAATAGGACCAAAGCCGATAAACATTGCCAAACTAATGCGGAAAATAATTAGCATGCCACCTGCCACAATGGCAGGACCTGCTGTGCCTACGCCTGAAAACCAACGCGCTTCGGTGATTTTCTTTTCTAGATATTCATCGTCTGCTGTGTCAATTTTGCCCAGTATATTCATTACGGCTTGGGTAGAAGCTAAGTTGGCATCTATTTTACAGCCGATGATGATGGGGCTTTTTTGGGTTAGGCATTTGCCTACATCGGTGTCGCCTGTCATCATTTTTGATATGCCGTTAGAAAGGTCTTCGGTAAGCGATATTAAGGCAAAGTTGCCGCCACTAGCAACGCCCAACGCCATGCTGATGATGAAATAGGCTTTGCCTAGCTGGAAGGTGAAGCCTTTTACGCCCTCTTGGCTGCGTCCGGTAGCAATCATGAAACCTTGCACCAGCACCCACAGGGTCATCAGAGCAGTGATGACGGCAAGCGCGGTGGTTAGATTGTTAGAAAGCACCTGTTCCATAAAGTAGCTGATACGGGCATAAATATAGCCTCGTATGGAGCTGTATAGCAGAAAATCATCCATAGTGTTTCCTTTTTAGGTTAGGGTTGAGAAATAGATTTGCTTTTGTTGCGAAGTTCTTGGGCTTTGTTTTCATAGCGTTTGGTTTCCCGAAGCAGCCACCCTGCGGCGATACCTTTTAACACGGTTTGGGCTTTTTTCTCTTGGCTGCCTTTTAGCTGATTTTTGGTCAGCATAATTCGGGCTTGTTTGTATTGTTGGATAAGGGTGTCTTTGGTTCGCATCAATGCCATTTGTTGTTCTACTTCGGCATCCAATTTGTCCATTATTTGTGTTATTTCTTGTTCTATTTTAGATTTTTTGCCTGAGCCTTCGGTATTGCTTATTCTGTTGTATTCTCTTTGCTTCGCTTTTACTTTGTTAAAAGCTTCAGCTACTTTTTCATCAATTTTCATCAAAATGTCAAATTTTTCTCGTTCTAATTGAACAGTGCGAGTGCAATAATTCTTAGTTAGCCTATTGCTTAGGTTTTCACATTGTTTTTCACGCTCTTTAAATAGTTTATCCGCTTCGTATTTGAGCTGTGCGCTAATTACTTTTTTTACGATGCCGATTTCTTCCAATTTGCCACGAATTAGGTTTTTTAGGTTTTGTTCCCAATTTAAAAGCTGCTCGCCTAGTTGCCATATTTGCATGGCGCGGTCAAAGGCACTGGATATGTCGTAAATAGGCACGCCTACTCCTGGTCTAGGAGTGAGAACAGGAGGAACAGCGGTGCTGTTTGCATTGCTGGCTACCAGCAATGCGCTTATGCTGACAACGATAATATGGCGTTTTAAGTGATGGGCTTTTTTCATGCGATTACCTTTGTTGCTAAGTGTTTAGATGTGTATATAATCGTTAAGTTTATTTAACTATTTTCTTTTTTGTCAATGAATTATGTATTTTATAGGGGTGGATGTTGGCTAATTTAGACGAAAAGATGTGAATTTTTTGGGAAATTATGTTATGAATGGTGAATAAAGAAGCAGTGTTTATTTAACGTGTATTGGCAGCCTGAAATAAATGATAACGGCGGTTTCAGGCTGCCTTTTAATGATAAGCAGAAAGCAAATATGAATTTATTAGCAGTTTTGGCGCGGCTCAGCAGCATGACTATGCTCTCGCGCATCATGGGATTTATCCGCGACGCAATTGTGGCGCGTTATTTTGGCGCAGGGGCGGCGATGGATGCGTTTGTGGTGGCGTTCAGGCTGCCTAATTTGTTGCGCCGTATTTTTGCCGAAGGCGCGTTTTCGCAGGCGTTTGTGCCGATGCTGGCGGATTATAAACAAAACAAATCGGATGCGGAGACGCGATTGTTTGTGCAACACGTTGCGGGGATGCTGACATTTGCGCTGTTTATTATCACGGCGGTGGGCGTGTTTGCCGCGCCGCTTGTGATTTGGGCGACGGCAAGCGGCTTTGCGCAAGATGGCACGCGCTTTGAAATTGCGGTGAAGCTGTTACCGATTATTTTTCCTTATATTTTGTTGATTTCGCTGTCGTCTTTTGTGGGCAGTATATTGAATACTTATAATAAATTTTCCATTCCCGCGTTTACGCCTGTGTTGCTGAATGTGTCGTTTATTGTGTTTGCGCTGTTTTTCACGCCGTTTTTTCAGCCGCCGATTATGGCGCTGGGCTGGGCGGTATTGGTGGGCGGGCTGCTGCAATTGGGCTTTCAGCTGCCGTGGTTATACAAGCTGGGCTTTTTCAGGCTGCCTAAGCTGCGCTTTGGCGATGCGGCGGTGAGCCGTGTGATGAAGCAGATGTTGCCGTCGATTATCGGCTCTTCGGTGGCGCAGATTTCGCTGGTTATTAACACTACTTTTGCGTCTTATTTGGCGGTGGGCAGCGTGTCGTGGCTGTATTATTCCGACCGCTTGATTGAGCTGCCTTCGGGCGTGGTGGGCGCGGCGTTGGGCACGATTTTGCTGCCGAGCTTGTCCAAACACGCGGCGGCGAACAATGCGGCGGAATTTTCGGCGCTGGTGGATTGGGGGCTGCGCTTGTGTTTGCTGCTGATTTTGCCTGCGGCGGTGGGCTTGATGGTGGTGGGGTTTCCGCTGGTGGCGACATTGTTTATGTATCGCGAAGTTTCGCTGCACGATGCTTGGATGATTCAAAACGCGCTGGCGGCGGCGGCGCTGGGCTTGCCTGCGATGATGCTGGTGAAGATTTTTGCGCCTGCGTTTTATGCGCGCAAAAATGTGAAAACGCCTGCGAAGGTGGCGGTGATTTCGCTGGTGTGCACGCAGTTGTTTAATTTGCTTTTGGTGTGGCACTGGCAACACGTTGGGCTGGCACTGGCGGTGGCGCAGGGGCAGGTGGTGAATGCTGGGCTGTTGTTTACCATGCTGCGCCTGCATGAAGTATATGCGCCGCAGATGGAATGGAAGCGCTTTTTGCGGCGGCTGGCGATTGCGCTGGCGGTGATGGCGGGGGGATTGTGGGGCGTTCAGGCTGCCTTTCCTGTGGATTGGGCGGCGTTGGGCGGCGGCATGCGCGCGCTGGTGTTGGCGGGGCTGATGGCGCTGGCGGTGGTTTTGTATTTTGGCACGCTGGGGCTGCTGGGCGTGCGTCCGCGCGAGTTTCGGCGGCGTGAAGTGGCGTAGCAAAGGCAGCCTGAAAGCCGCAGGCTTCAACGGAGTTAAAACGAAATTCAGCGCAACAAAAAACACGTTAGGCGATAGGCTTAACGTGTTTTTTGTTGGGCGACAATGACGCGTATTTGTTTAGCAAAAGCTGCAACCGTTGGCGCGTCGGCGGCTTGCCGACATTTTGGCAAAACAATCATGCCTTGTTTGATAAAAAATTTGGCGATGAGCCGTCGCCGCGCCATTTTGGGCTTTCAGGCTGCCTTGGGCGATAAAAAGCGCAATTGCAAATCATCGCGCGTGTTGCCCGATAACTGCCAAACGGCGGTGTTGGGCATGGGCAGCGCGGTTTGAAAACGGCGAAAGGCGCTCATTTGCTCGGATGTGGCAGCCTGAAAACCGAGCAGCCGCCATGCCAGCAGCCCAATCCAAATGCCATGCCCAAACAACAAGCTGCCATCGGGTAGGCTGTGCCATTGCTGCAAAAATTGCTCTATCCGCTGGTTGAATTGGGCGAAGCTATCCGCGCCGCGCCCTGTGCATTCGTTTACATCGGCGCGCTGCCAATAGGCTTGGGCAAGCGGGCGGCGCTGTTCGCCGTTCATGCCGCCAATCAAATCAATAGACAAGCAGGAAAATTCGTTTAACACGGGCAAGATTTGCGGCGTGATGCCGTATTGGGCGCAATAGGGCGCGGCGGTGTCGTGCGTGCGGCGCATTTCGGACACAAACACGGGGCGATTTTCAGGCAGCCTGAAAACGAGTTGCGCGGCTTGTTGTTCGCCCAATTCACTTAATGGTATTTTGCGCTCGGGCAGGCTGATGCCGCCTGCGTTGGCGGCGGATTGGGCATGGCGGATAAGGTAGAGTGTTTTCATGATGCTGGATGCTGTGGGTTGAATGATGTTGTGGTTTTAGCGCGCTACACAGGCTACCTTTGCACGATGTCAAAGGCAGCCTGAAAACGGTTAAATACGGTTAAATGGCTAAACGGCGTTAGGCTTTCCATGCCAAAGCGAGGTTATACAAGGCTTTTTTGTTTTCGCCTGTGATTTTGGCGGCAAGCTCGGCGGCTTGTTTGGTGGGCAGTTCGGCGCTCAAAATCCGCATCACGTTTTGCGCGGCTTCGGGCAGCGTGTCGTGTTTTTGCGGCGGCGCGGGGTGAATCACCAGTACCATTTCGCCGCGCGATTGGTTGCTGTCGGCAGCCAAGGCAGCCTGAATTTCGCTGACGCTGCCTGTTAAAAATGTTTCAAAAGTTTTGCTGATTTCGCGCGCCAGCATTATCGAGCGTTGGGCGAAGGCGGTTGCCATGTCGGCGAGCGTGTCAGCGATGCGGTGCGGTGTTTCAAAGGCGATGATGGGGTAATCGGCGTTTTGCCACGCGGCAAACAGCTTGGCGCGCTCGCTGGCTTTGGGCGGCAAAAAGCCGTGGAAATAGAAATTAGGCTCGGCGATGCCTGCCACGCTCAATGCGCCCATCACGGCAGACGCGCCCACCACGGGCACGGTTTTATAGCCCGCTTCGCGCACTCGCGCCACCAGCTTCGCCCCAGGGTCGCACACGGCGGGCGTGCCTGCATCGGAAATTTGCGCCACGATTTGCCCATCCGCCAGCGCGGCGATGATTTTGCCCGCCATCTGCTGCTCGTTGTGTTCGCGCACGGAAACCAGCTTGGCTTGGATGCCATAGGCGGACAGCAGCTGGGCGGAAACACGCGTGTCTTCGGCGCAGATTAAATCGGCGCGTTGCAGCACGGCAAGGGCGCGCAGGGTGATGTCGGCAAGATTGCCGATGGGCGTGGCAACGATGTAGAGCGTGCTGGGGGCAAGGGCGGATTGGGCTTTTTGGAAGTGTTTTTGCATGGTGTGGTGTGGTTTTCAGGCTGCCTTGGGTGTGGCGCACGGCTTATTAAGGCAGCCTGAAAACGGGGAAACAAAGGAAGGAGGATTTTAACGCGAAATGGGGTTTCAGGCTGCTGTGTGGTTGGGATTGAAAGGCAGCCTGCAAATTATCCGCGCTATAATCCGCATCTCAACAACATGCTCAACGAAAGGTAAACTATGACCACCCCACCGCTCGGCATCTACCGCCACTACAAAGGCAACCTTTACCAACTGCTGCACATCGCCCGCCACAGCGAAAACGAAGAGCTGCTGGCGGTGTATCGCGCGTTATACGGCGATTACGGCGTGTGGGTGCGTCCGCTGGCGATGTTTAGCGAAACCGTGGCAACGGCAGATGGCAGCGTGGTGCGGTTTACGCTGGTTAAGGCGGTGGATTAGTGGCGGCGCGACGCGATAAAAGGCAGCCTGAAAATGGGGTTCATCGTTTTCAGGCTGCCTTTGTTGTTAGGCTGTGGTGGAATGCTTGGGGCGCGGGCGGGAAGGGTGGGGCGGCGGCAAATGTTCCCCGCGTGGGTACGCCGCGATGCGCGGCGTGGTCTGGCAAAAGATAAGGCAGCCTGAAACTGGGCGAGATAGGGTTTCAACCTTGCGCGTTGCGCTGCGGTATAACTATTTAGCTCTGCATAAGTTCGCATAGCTAAATCAAAGATTTAGATGCTTACTTATACCCAAATCAAAGATTTGGACAAATGGATAAGGCTGCTTTTGGGGTTGCTGGGATAATGAAGCTAGGGCTAACACGCGATGGTTAAAGGCAGCCTGAAAATGGTTTTAATCATTTTCAGGCTGCCTAATCTATCGGCTCACAACACCACATTGATTTCAGGCGGCGGTGGGGGCAATTCGCTTGCGCCTGCGGGGCTGCCCACGCTCACGCTGCTTTGCGCCACGGCGGCAGATACCCATTGGAAAAACTTGGCGAACGAAGCCGCGTCCATGGTGTCCAGCGAAACCACGTTGTCAGTGAGTTGTTTTAAATAGCTGGCATCGGCTTTGGGACCCGCCGCGCACGCCACGATGTTGCCAAAGCCCAGCTTTTTGATTTCGGGCAGCACCTCGCTGTATGCCAACAGGTCGGTGGGCTTGCCATCGGTGAGCACGATTAAAATCGGGCGCCAATCGCCTTTTTGCTCGCTGTTGCCGACGATGCGGTCTTGTTTGACGGCTTGCACAATGTGTTCCAACACGCCGCCCAGAAAGGTTGCGCCGCTTTCGGGGCACACGATTTCAGGCAGCACCACTTGCTCCAACGGCGTGAGCGGCAACACGGTTTTAATCTGGCTATCAAAGGTAGTGATGTTTAAATGCACGCTTTCTAGCGCGTAGGGATTTTGGCGCAGCGATGCCATCAGCGCGTGCAAGCCTGAATTAACGGCTTCAATCGGCTCGCCGCGCATGGAGCCTGATGTGTCTATGCAGATATAGGTAAGCAGTCGTCGGTTAGACATAAATTTTCCTTGTTGTGATAAAGGGCGAAAGGCAGCCTGAAACTTAATACGGCATGTATTTTTCGCGCAATAAATCCACAAAACGATCGGTTTGGGCAAATTCGCCCACCGCGCGGAACACCCATTCGCCTTGTGCATCGCGGTCGGCGCGGGCGAAGGTCATGGCGCAATAGGGCGCATTTTGCGCATCGCCGCCAATTTCGTAGCGGCAGATTTCGCGCTCGTTGGCATCCAAGGCGCGGATGTGGGCTTTGTTTACCCCTGCGAAGGATTGCCCACGCTCTTTGCCTTTGAAAATCACCACGGCGAAAACAATTGCGGCGTATTCGCGCGGCAGATGGTCTAAATCCACTTCAATGGTTTCATCATCGCCATTGCCCGAGCCTGCTCGGCTGTCGCCGCTCAAACGAATTTTGCCGCTGGGATGCACCAGCGAGTTGTAAAACACCACATCGCCGCCCACCAGCGTGGGCTTGCCGTTGTCGCCCAGCTTGCCCAAATTGCGCACCTTGCCCGCGCTGTCTAACACAAAAGCCACCGCGTCCAAATCGTATTCGGGCGTGCTATTGACCACGCTCCAACCCAAGCCGATTTTGAGCCGCGATAGGTTAAAGCCTGTGTCTTTGCGCAGGTTTACGCCTTGTCCTTTTTTTAAAGAGATTGCCATGATGATGTCCTTGGGGATGATGGTTGGCAGTGCCAAACGGTGTTTCAGGCTGCCTTGTATTACGCGCAGCGACGCGGTTGCCAGCAGAAAAGGCGCAATTTATACGCCTTGTGTTTTGGCTACGCCCAAGCCGTCCGTTCGTTTTTTCGTTTTCAGGCTGCCTTAGTGCGCTCAAAGGCTGCCTGAAAAAGGGTGGCTTAAAGCACCACATTTAATTCGGGCGGTGGCGGCGGCAGCTCATCCAAGCCGCTCACTTCTTTGCCGCCGCTTTCAATTTTCTGGCTGGAAACCGAAATGGAAGCCGACACCCATTTGAAATAAGCCTTGATGGAATTGGCATCTGCCGTATCCAGCGATACCACAATCTCGGTAATTTGTTTCAGCGTGTTGGCATCGGCAGACGCGCCCGCCGCGCAGGCAACAAACGTGCCAATTTTTACCGATTTCAACGCTTCAATGCCCTTGCTGATGCTGTCGGTGGGCGCGCCATCCGATAGCAGGAACACCACGGGCTTCCAGTCGCCTTTCACTTCCGCGCTGCCTTGCACCACTTCGCGCTTGATGCAGTCAGCAAGCAGGGTGAGCGCTTCGCCCATTGCGGTTGTGCCGCTGGCTTGGATGTCGGGCACTTGGAAGTTCATCAATTCGGTTAAGGGGATGATTTGCTGGGCGCTGCTGTTAAAAGTAATCACCGAAAGATAGGCGGTTTCCAGCGCGTAGGGGTCTTGGCGCAGGGCGGAAACCAATACTTGCAAGCCGTTGCGCACGGCTTCTATGGCTTCGCCGTGCATGGAGCCTGATGTATCAACGAGTAGGTAAACGGGTAATCGGCGCATGGTTGCTCCTTATGCTGGGGGTGGATTAGGCAATGACAACGACAACATTTTGCTGGTTTGCCGCGCATTGGCGATAAAAATCTAACAAGTTTTGAAAATGCTCGGCGAGCTCTTCGGCGATTTCTTCAAATTCGTCTTCGTTTTCTTCATCCCAAATATCGGGATAGATGTTGTTTTGATGCAAGCGGGCAAACGGCGTGGCGGCGATTTTGGCTTCTATATCCACCGCTTCCATTGCCGCGATGATTTGGGGCAGCTTATCGGCGCTGGTGTAGGTGTTGAAAAAATCTTCATCGTCCACCAGCTCCAAATCGCCCAAAATGGCAATACTTAATAAATTATCTTCAATCGGATTGCTTGCGCTTACACCTGTGAGCACAAAATGCAAGCCATCCCACATTTTGTCTATATCGGTGCTGGGCAGCGATTCTGTTTCTTCTGCTTCTTCCAGCGCATCAATCAAATCATCAACCGAAAGCGTTTTCCATTGAGCGAGTGTGGCATCATCGCATGCGGTGTATTGGGCATACATTCCCATAGATGCTCTCCAAAACAAGGATGGGCAACAAGATAGGCAGCCTGAAAGCAAGTTTACGCGCTTTGGCGAAGCCAAAACAATTTTACGGGTTTCGGCAAAGCCAAAACGGGCAGGGCAGGTTTCAGGCTGCCTTATCGGGGTTTACAAATGCGGAATAATTTTGGGAATGATTTTATCGGGCGTTGCGCCTTGGCTGTTTTCGCCGATGGCGTGCATTTTCCATTCGCCGTTGTGGCGATACACTTTTGCCATGATTTGCGCGGTGTGATTGCCTTGCGCGGATAAATCGTAACGCGCGATTTCTTGCCCGTTGTCGCCGTTAATCAGGCGGCAGAAGGCGTTTTCCACTTTGCTGAAATCTTGCCCTGTGTAGTTGCTCACGGTGAACACCAGCGATTTGATGTGCGCGGGCACGCGGTTGAGCGCAACGGCGATTTGTTCATCGTCGCCATCGCCATCGCCTGTGCGGTTGTCGCCACTGTGTTGAATAGAGCCGTCTTCGCTGCGCAGGTGGTTGAAAAACACCAAATCAACCAGCTGATTTTGTTCGTCAAACATAAAGCACGATGCGTCTAAATCAATCTCGCCGCTGCCGCCGCCAAATAGACCAGACAAAAAGCCGCCTTTTTTGGCCGCATCCCAGCCCAAGCCCATAACAACCGAGTTGAGTTTGGTGCCTGCTTCTTTTTCCAAAGAGATTTTTTGACCTTTTTGCAAATTAACTGCCATGATAGTTCCTTTGTGGTGGGTGGAAAAATGTAATCAATATAACAAGATAGGGTTTTCAGGCTGCCTGAAAATTATGCGGTGCGCTGGCTGGCAACCCAGCCTGTAAAGTTTTTCAGATTACGCGAGCAAATGATGACTTTGCCCCTGCCTGAAAACTTCAACACAATGCCTTCGCCGCTGGTAACGCTGTTGATGATGTTGCCCAGCAAGCCGCGCTCTTGCCCTGTGCTTAGCGAGATTTTGTATTCCAAGCTGCTGTCCCACGCGACAACGTGCCCGTTGTCCACGGTGATGGGGTTATCGGGGGTAACGTCTAGCGTGAACAGCGTGCCAAAACCGCACACGGCAACTTGCCCCTTGCCCGAAGTTTGCCCAATAAAAAAGCCGCCTGTGCCTGCAAACATCGCCGCGCCCAGCTGCTGCATTTGCGCGGTTACGGCAACATCGGCGCTGGCTGCCATGTAGGCGCCGTCCGATATTTTGTATTGCACCGCGCCCACATCCAACACTTCAATGCCGCCGTTCATCATCGGCGCGAGCAGGCAGTCGCCATCGCCACGCGTGGCGGTGATGTGTTGCTGGAAAAAGCTCTCGCCGTTTGCCAAGCGGCGTGCTAATGCGCTCAAAAGACCGCCTTGCATTCTGCTTTGCAAATCCAGATTGCTTTCCATCATCACCATCGCATCGCTTTCGCAGGAAATGCGCTCGCCTTTGCGCAGTGAAACGTGGAGAAAAGGGTCTTCGTTGCCTGTTATGGTAAAGGTGGGCATGGTGGTTTCCTTGTGGATTGGTGGGGTAGGGCAGCCTGAAACGCGCTTTATTTGTTTTCAGGCTGCCTATTTTCAGGCTGCCTAGGGCGTGTTGACATTCAACTTGTTAAGCGGATTTTGCGTCATAAAATGGCAAATGCTGTTTTAGGGCGTAAAAGCCGCCAAAATGTTGATTGTCAACACGCCCAATAGATTAAACATTCACGCCAAAATGTTGCGCCAATGCGCCCAATCCGCCTTTAAAGCCTTGACCAATCGCTTTAAATTTCCATTCGCCGTTGTGGCGGTAGATTTCGCCGAAAATCATCGCGGTTTCCACCGAAGCGTCTTCCGATAAATCAAAACGGGCGATTTCCACATTGCCATTGGGGTTCACGCAGCGGATAAACGCGCTGGATACTTGCCCAAAGTTTTGCTTGCGGGCATCGGCATCGTGGATGGTTACGGTGATGGCGATTTTTTCTACATCGGCGGGCACGGTGGCTAAATCTACTTCAATCACTTCATCATCGCCTTCGCCTTCGCCTGTGCGGTTGTCGCCTTGATGCACTACTGCGCCGTTATCGGATTTGGGCTGGTTGTAGAAAATAAAATCGGCATCGGAGCGCACTTTGCCGCTGGCGTTGAGAAGGAACGCGCTGCCGTCTAAGTCAAAATCTGCGCCATCGGTGGCGCGCACATCCCAGCCCAAGCCGATGAGCATTTTGGTTAAGCCTGGGGCTTCTTTACTTAAGCTGACGTTGCCGCCTTTTTGCAAACTGATTGCCATGTTGATACTCCTGTGAGTTGGGGTTGGAAAAAAGCGTTTCAGGCAGCCTGAAACGCGGTACTGCTAAAAGAAGGGGTTGAGTTTGTAATGTTCGGTGAGATAGTCGTTGAAAGCCGCGCCGTCAAAACCGATAAAGTCCAGCAAGATTTTGGCTTCGCTGATTTTTGCCAACGGTATTCGGGCGGATGCGCGCCATTGGGTTTTGCCATTGGCTTTGATTTTATATACATACAGCCAGCCGCCGCCGACTCGCGGTTCGTATTGCTGCCAGCCGTAATGTTTTTTGTTTAGCCAAATGCCCGAAGCATCCAACTGCACGCCGCTAAAATCCAGCGTTTCGCCGTTTTGATAGGCTTCGTGCAGGCGCGGCACGATGTGGACGAGCTGATATTGGCGCAATACGCTTAACACACGCTCTTGGTTTTTCCAGTAGGGCGACAGTTTCAATTTTGCGCCACTTCGCTGCTGCAAGATGATTTGGATGCGCGGCGCGGTTTTCCATGCGGAGAAAATCCAGCTGTATTGCCATTTTCGCACAAATACGCGCATATCGGGCTGAAAATAGAATGTTTTATCGGGCAACAGCAAGCGGCGGTAAACGATGCCGTTGTGGTGCAAAACGATGCGGTTTGTGTGCCAAGCGGCGAGACAGTAAACCGTCCACAACAGCCCGAAAATGGCGAGTATCCATAAGGTAATAAAGCTCTCGCGTTCTTCTAAAAAAAGAAGCGCGACAATCAGCAAAAGCCCCAAGCTAGCCAGCAAAGGCAGCCTGAAAAATTCCATGCGGTGTTTGCCGTATGCTTGCC
This sequence comes from uncultured Kingella sp., assembly GCA_963529725.1. Classification (GTDB taxonomy): domain Bacteria; phylum Pseudomonadota; class Gammaproteobacteria; order Burkholderiales; family Neisseriaceae; genus Kingella_B. Next base: position 21,797 of record CAUSAW010000010.1, read on the forward strand.
CTAAATCAGGCGCGGCTTTGGTGATGCTGAAATCCATTTTCAGGCTGCCTATCGCGTCTTAGCCCACGTTCACGCCATATTGATTACACAATGCCAGTAGCCCGCCTGTGTAGCCTTGCCCGATGGCGCGGAATTTCCAATCGCCGTTGTGGCGATACACTTCGCCAAACACCATTGCGGTTTCGGTGCTGTAATCCTCAGATAAATCAAAGCGCAACACTTCTTGCCCTGTTTCGTGGTTTACCAAGCGCACAAAGGCGTTGCTCACTTGCCCGAAGTTTTGGCGGCGCGTTTCGGCATCGTGGATGGTTACGGTGATGAACAGCGATTTGATGTTGGCGGGCACTTTTTCCAATTCCACGATAACGCTTTCATCGTCGCCATCGCCATCGCCCGTTAGGTTGTCGCCCGTGTGTTGCACCGAGCCGCAGGGCGATTTGAGCTGGTTGTAGAACACAAAATAATCATCGGATGGCACTTTGCCGCTCTCCGCCGTCATAAACACGCTGGCATCCAAATCAAAATCTTGCCCATCGCTGCTGCGCGCATCCCAGCCTAAACCGATAAGGATGTGTTTGAGCGATGGGTCGGTTTTGCTCAATGAAACGTTTTGACCTTTGCTTAATGTAACTGCCATGTTTTTCCTTTCTGCGAACGTTGGGATGAATGGGGTGCAAGCGGTTTTCAGGCTGCCTTTGCCGCGCAAGAAAAGCGACTGCACGATGGATATAAAAAGGCAGCCTGAAAACGGGTGAAGCGCGGTTTAGCCAAACTAAAACAACATTTCAAATACGTTTTCAGGCCGCTTTGACTGCTTTCAGGCTGCCTGAAAGAGTGGGCTGCTTAATCGGACGCGCCGCCGTCTGCGCCGCTGCCAGCATCGGAAACCGCTTCAACAGACGTTTCAACGGGCGCTTCAATAGACGATGGCTCGGCAGGCGGTTCTGCGGCTTGTTCTGCGAACTGCCCTGCAACTTGCGCCGCCGCGGTTTTTTCCTCTTCTTTTTCGGGGAACAGCAACGAAGCCGCAATGCCTGCCGCCAGCACCACCAGCACCACGACCAGCGAAGCGTTGGGTGAAATGTCCCAGCCGTGGTGGAACATATGATTGGTTGCCGACAACGCCAGCTTAAACGCGATGAAAAACAGCAACACAATCACCGCTTTTTCCAAATGCACCAGATAGCCTTTCAGCGCTTCCAGCACAAAATACATCGTCCGCAAGCCCAAAATGGCGAACATCATCGCGCTGTACACAATCAGCGGCTCTTTGGACACCGCAATCACCGCAGGCACGCTGTCAAACGCAAACATCACATCCGACAATTCAATCACCGCCAAGCATAAAAACAGCGGTGTTGCCACCCATTGCCCTTTTTTCATCGCGTGCGGATGGCTGTTTTCGGGGTGTTTCACATCTTCGCCCGCCAATTCCAAATGCGTTTCAGGGTTGTTAGCTTGCGCTTTTGCCAATTCTTCCGCGTTTAAAAAGAAATTGTGCCCATAAAGGCGCGGGAACACGGGGAAAAATTTATGCACCCAGCGGTATGCCAAGTGGTCGGAATAATCCTCGTTTTCCTCTTCCTCCTCTTTTTGGTTCAGCATCATCATGGCGGTGTAGCCCACGATAACAGCGAAAACCAGCTCCACCCAAGAGCTTAACGCCAGCAAGCCCGCGCCAATGGCAACAAAAATCATGCGGAACACAATCGCGCCGATAATGCCCCAATACAACACGCGATGGCGTAGCCCTTCGGGCACTTTAAACCATGCGAACACCGCCATCATCAGGAACAGATTGTCCACCGACAACACTTTTTCCAGCGCATAACCCGTGAAGAACAAGCTCGCCACTTCGCTGCCGTGGTGTATCCACAAATAAACGCCAAACAAAATGGAAACAAAAATCCAAAATAAAGACCACATGGTGGCACTTTTGAGCGACATGGGCTTGTCGTCTTTGTGGGCAAAAAGGTCAATCGCAATCGCGCCAACCGATAAGATGATGAAAACGGCAACCGTTTCTACGGGGAAACCGAGATGTCCTGTCATAAGAAATCCTGTGTTGAAATTGAAGAAATTTTAGCGCTCACGGCAGGCGGTGGCTAAAACGGAATGATGTGTTGGATTGTAAAGGATTTTGGTGGGTTTTTATATGGATTGGGGAAAATTTTTCAGGCTGCTTTTATATGTAGAAGACAGCCTGAAAAAGGGTAGGGTGTTTTCAGGCTGCCTTTTAGTTTTATGATGGTGGCAGGTTAGTAGTTTCAAAGGAAATAGAATTAAATCAGCATCCCGTTTTCACTAAACTGACTACCGCGCTTGCCGTATTGGTCGGCGAATTCGCTGTTGGTGATGGTGGAGATGGTTATATGAATAAGGGATTACTTACTGTCATTAATATCAACAATCCACAAACAAATGTAATTATATACTCTGCACTAGGTTTATAAGTTAGAGCCGACAGAATGCACATAAATAAAGAAATAACCGCATAAACAAATCCAACAGCAAATAATGTTTTCATATAAGTATACCCACCCCAATGAACTAATATTTTTTGGTTTTCAGTATCTCTTTGTAGAAAACCATTACCTTTATTAAAAATCCATAGAAAAATTGCAGGCGGTAACATTATTAAATATTTAAACATATCCTGATCAAAATTTATTTGACTTAGTTTAATGTTGATGTATCCTTCTAAAAAGTAGTAGACGCCAAAACTTATAATAATAATTAAAAATTCAAAACTTATAAAGAAAACTCTAAGAAAAATAGCCATTGCTAATGCTCCATTTCTCTTTCAATACTAATTTTTTCAAATTCAGACCTTGCTCTGAGTACTAAATTTTCTGGCAATGGATTTTTATCAAATAAAAAACTTTTTTGTGAGTCCTCTGTTTTAATTTCTATATACTCTTGATTTATATCTTCTCCGATTACTTCTCCTTTTCCGTAGCCATCAGCAGCCATCAAGATTGCTGCACCTGTTAGTCTAACGTTTATATTTAGATCTTTTATCTTATTCTCATTTACATGCTCTATAATTTTTTTGAGATCTGTATTGAGACCATTTTTATCTTCACTCTCTTCATTAATCTTTAATGTGCTAGCTCTGCGGTCTTTTAAAAAGGCTGTGTTTTAAAATACTGTTGATATAGTTACCCAGTCCTAGTATAATCCCTATACACTCAAATGGTTATAGGGATTTCGTTTTATGAAAATCACTCATGATATTGATGTACTAAAGCAACTCTTTGAAAATCTTTCTGATACAGGCAAGCAACAGTTTCTAAGCGAAATTACAAACAGCAAGGCTACGATCGAAAAGGTTATTCAACCAAGAGAAGTAAAAACCTGTCCGCATTGTCAATCTACTCATTTTGTAAAAAATGGAAAAACAAATAGCAATCAACGTTATTTATGTAAAGTGTGTCGTAAAACTTTTGTAGAACAAACTGGCACTATATTATTTAGTATGAAAAAAGATATTTCCGTATTGGAAAAGTATGTTCATTGTATGATCGAAAAATACTCACTTCGAAAATGTGCAGAAATTTGCGACATTAACTTGGCAACCGCTTTTGCTTGGCGACACAAAATCTTAGATGCTCTGCAAAAAATGATGGAACAAGTTGAATTAGATGGTGTCGTGCAAGCTGACGAAACATTTACTAAGATTTCATATAAAGGGAATCACAAAAATTTTAATTTACCACGTCCACCGCATAAGCGAGGAACAGCGGCGACTAAACGTGGTTTATCTAAAGAACAAGTTTGTGTTCCCGTTGGTGTCAATCTGAATGGTTTATCTATTGCTAAGGTAGCCAATCTAGGTCGTCCAAATGTAGCGGACTTGCAGAAAGTCTTAGGTGGTAAAATCGCACAAGATTCCGTATTTGTAACTGATTCACTCCGCTCTTATCAGAAATTATCCTTTGATATGGGCTTAAATCATATTCGGATTCCGAGAAATAAATATAAAAATGGGGTCTTTAATATTCAAATAGTAAACAATTATCATAAACGCCTGAAAGATTTAATCTTCGGTACATTTAAAGGTGTGGCGACAAAATACCTGAACAATTATCTTGTTTATCACAACTTTGTGAATTTCGCTAAAGACACTAAGGCAAATAAAGAGGTTATTTTGTTTGACTTCATTCGTAATACATTCTGTCAAAGTAAAACGGCTGAAATTGCGAAACGACCTGCGCTACCAATCTAATAGACCTAATCTAACTGGAAATTAACTCAATGAAACTTTTGAATACTAAAGAACTGATCTCAAATTTTAACAAAAGAGAGTTTAATAATGAAGCTGACGTTCAAATTCAATTTTACGCTGAAATTGCCAATCCGATATTAGCTAAAATGAATCAAACGAATCATGTTCAATACTCATTTAATAATGAACAACGCTTTTTAAAAGGTGGGCGTGCAGATGCTGTTTTTGAGAATATTGCTTTTGAGATTAAAAAATATGCTTATTTTGACAATATCAAAGGTATCAATGAAGCATTGTATGGCAGAAACTATAAAGATAGTGGTTTGTATGAATACATACTTGAGTTAGCACAAATTGACTTATCAAAAGATGATATAAATGAGCAAATTCAAAAAATAATGAATCAAGTTGGTGTCGGATTTGACGGAAAGCAATTTATTTTTGCTCGCTTTGCCGCAACGCATACAACAAATACTTTAAATATCAAAAAAGGAAGTTTGGCTAATCAAGCAGATTCTCTTTCTTTACCATTAGAATTTACCTACGATTTGTTTGATTTAGAGTCGGGTGTAGAGCGGTTAAAAATCCTCTTTCGCCAACGTAATAAAATATCTTTGAGCAAAGAAGCATTAACCAAAATAATCACACCCAAGCAATCAGTTGTACGAAACAACGTTAATACTATCTATCGAATTTTAATGGATAGCTTTAGTAGTGATAATCCAAGTAACCGAGTAATCACACTTTATAATGAGTGGGATAGGGTTTTTGGGGTATTGTATGGCGATGAAACAACACAAACTGGATTTGTGAATTACATCGAACCACTAAAACAGCTATATCAAATCAATACAGAATTAACCTCACAGCTAGATATTAAGAAATATCTATTTAGTTTACAGACTTATTTTAATATCGTCATTAAGCTCTTAGTTAATAACTTCTTAAAACAGTTAATTAACCCTGAGTTTGAAATGCAATCCACTCTCAAAAAAGCTATTCTCAAAGACTTATTTGAGGGTAAAGACGAAAAACAACAAAACATTATAGATAATTTCTTTGAAATTCATTTTTATGAATGGTTTGTCTATACTGATAAATTTGATATGTCTGTAATTCAATCTACGATTGAAATTATAAATACATTTGAAACCTCTTCATTTTTGTTAAAGCCTGAAAATATGCAAGATATTTTACAAGAAGTATATATGGGGCTTATTCCTGAAGAAATGAGGCATTTAATGGGAGAATACTTTACACCTGATTGGGCTGTTGAGTTTGTCTTGGAAAATGTAGGGTATAAAGGAGATATTACTAAACGACTTTGCGATCCTACTTGTGGGAGTGGTGCATTTTTATTACAAAGTATTAAAAAGGTTACAGAGTTAAACAACATCACTGACTTTAATAGCATTGATATTATTACCAATAATATTGTTGGTTTTGATATAAATCCAATTTCAGCGATTGCTGCTAAGGCTAACTATATCCTAGCATTATTTTCTAATATTAAAGGAAATGTACATAGTATTATACAAAACCCTATTCACATACCTATTTATATCAGCGATTCTGTTTTAACACCTGTTGTTTATTCTGAGCAAAATAAAACACAGTTAGTAATAAAAACACATTTAGGTGATTTCATTTTGCCTAAGTTTGAATATCAAAAAACAGCACATCGTTTTCTAGATATTTTGAGTGAATTTGTGTTAAATGCTGAAGTTTCAGGTTTTAGTGTTTCTAAAAAAGGATTTTTAGCTGCAATTAACACGTTAATTCCCAATAAATCAAAAGTTCAAGATATTTGCTTAACACTATTTGAACAACTCTGTGAATTGCATTCAGCAGGTAAAAATTCATTTTGGGGTAAGATTTTCAAAAATAGCTTTGCCCCAATTATGATCAACGAAAAATTCGATTATGTTGTCGGCAATCCACCTTGGATTAGCTGGAAATCAATGAGTAAAACTTACAGAGAAGGTACATTAGATGTGTGGCAGAGTTATGGCATATTTGAAAAAAATGCTTATGATAAAAAAACTACACATGACGATTTTGGTATGGCGGTTACTTATGTGGCGATTGACTATTATTTGAAAGCAAAAGGCAGATTAGGCTTTCTGCTTCCAGCATCATTTATTAAATCAACTAAAGGCGGGCAAGGTTTTAGAAAATTTAATATCACGAGAAAAGAGCAAAACGTACCTTTTTCAGTATATCAACTTGATGATTTTTCAGAGATTAAACTATTTACTATCCCTACGATGGCACTCTTTGTTGAAAAAGATAGTGCTATGAGTTACCCGATGAACAGTTACTATAAATGGGAATATACTGGGAAAACAATACAATTTGACAGCCATGCAAAATGGTTAAATGTTAAAACGAAATTAAATTCTGAATCCCTAACAGCTTTTCCTGTGTCCAAAAAAGATATTCAATCCTCTTGGCTAACAATTAAAGCTGAATATGTCGAATTAGCTAATAAAGTTTTGGCAACAGAAACATCAAACCCACACTATAAAGGCAGAAAAGGTATTGAGCCAGCAGGGGCTAAAGGCGTTTATATTTTGAAAACACCGCAACCGAAAGCAAATAGTCATCATATTGTAATCACAAATGATATTACTCGACAAAGAAGACAGGATATATTGGATAAAGGACAACACACAGGCGTTGTTGAACCTGATTTAATCTATCCAATGCTAGGAGGAAGAAATATTCAACGTTGGCGAGTGGTAAGTCATGAATATATGATTGTGCCGCATAGTGCAACACATAAATATGGAATCCCTGAAGAGGAGTTAATAAGTAATTATCCATTAACGCATAAATGGCTGAATTTTTATCGCAAAGAATTATTTGATAGCCGTGTACAAAATGGAAAATTTTTCGACCCTGAAAAAAATCCATTTTATCGGTTAGATAACGTTGGAGAATATACTTATAGTCCATATAAGGTGCTATGGAAAGAGCAAACAGGAAGCATGTCTGCTGTTGTTGTTAGTAAGGCAAGGGAGAGTTTGCAAGGATATGATTCAACATTATTAGATGGAGATAAAATTATTGTTACTGACTCAAAGGTTTTATTTCTCCCCCTTGAGACAGAGAATGAAGCCCATTTTGTTTGTGGAATATTAAACGCCCCCTCTATTCGTTTAATTCTTGACAGCTATGCTGTTAATACTAATAGAGGAGTTGACGTTTTAGCACACCTATCTATTCCTAAATATGATGAGCAGAATAAAGCCCATTTGTTAATTGCAAAATTATCAAAAGAAATTCACAAACATTGTAAAAATTCTAACACCTCAGACACTACAAGGGATAGTAATTTATTGCAAATGGAAAATGAATTAGATAAAGCCGTAATTGCGGTATTCTAGAAAATTAGGCGGTCTTTAACCGCCTTTTAAATTCTTTAAATCAACAGTATCTTAAAACACAGCCTTTAAAAATTCTTTTAATGGAGCCCATAAAGGGCTAAATAATGGATTGGGTGGCGATACTTTTGCATTGATTTCAAAAATTTTCTTAATTTTTGATAACTTTTTAATAAACTTTGAGTAATCTGAGATTGCATCAACCTCGCATTGGATAAGTAGGTCATGAAACTTCAGATTGCGAGAATCTTCTATAATTTTTTTAAATCTTCTAGGAAAAACATCACTTTGAATCTCATTAAATACATGAAGAAAACATAGGCCAGAAAATTCAGGTATGTATACAAATGGGGATGAAGCTTTGGCACGATCGCTAATTAGCAGTTGATTTAATTCGTGTTGGTTTTCATTAACTATGCTTACTGATTCATCTATGTATTTAGTCAGATTCCCATAAATGAAAGGGCCTATTTTTTCGTCACCTCTGCCATCAATGATATTAGTAATAGTCCATTTGTGATTACGTACTTTTATAATTGCCGGATTGCAGATTGCATCCATTAAATCCTCTTGAGTTAAGTTAATTTTTACTACTCTACTGAGAAAATAACGACTTTTTCTAGTTCTCATATTTTATCCCTAATTAGCAAGGTTGGAGCATGACCCAACATTTTTATGTTTCACAAAATCTGTTGGGTCTCGACCCAACCTACGGCAAACGGAGCTTTCAAATGACCTCTTCACACAAAAGGTAGCCTGAAATTTTCAGGCTACCTTCCCCACATCAAACCAGCTTCGCGCCGACCCAATCTTTCACACTCTCAATCATCGCGGGCAGTTTCTCCACATCGCTGCCGCCAGCCTGTGCCAAATCTGGTCTGCCACCACCTTTGCCACCGACTTGTTCGGCTGCGAATTTGACCAAATCGCCGGCTTTCACTTTGTTGGTCAGCGGTTTGGATACGCCGGCGCACAGGGAGACTTTGCCGTCGTTTACTGCCGCCAAAAG
>CAUSAW010000011.1:0-28912 GCA_963529725.1 uncultured Kingella sp.
TACCGGCCTGTCACGCCGGTGGTCGCGGGTTCGAGCCCCGTCCACCGCGCCAAAAATTTCATAAAAAGTTTCATCATGTATCCTTTCGTAAATCCTTTGGTTTGATTTAAACCTGTCTAACTCTTTGGTCTCCTTTCCCAAAGAGTTATTTTTTTGCCTATCAGGCAGCCTGAAACGGCAAATGCAACAATCCGCAAGGTGTGCAACTTTGCTGCGCACGCCGTAGCCAAGCGCAGAGGCAGCCTGAAACCCAAAATCTGCTTTTCCCCATCTTTCAAAGCACATACAATTCTTTTCTTTCCCATTTCTTTACATCAATTATGACCGTCCCTTTTATTGAATTTCAAAACGTTGCCTTTGCCTATGGCGCGCGTCCGATTTTGCAGAACGTGAGTTTTGCGGTGGAGCAAGGGCGGTTTGCCGCGATTATGGGCGGCTCGGGCAGCGGCAAAACCACGCTGATGCGCTTGATTACCGGGCAGCTTCGCCCCAGCGCGGGCAAGGTTTTGCTCAACGGGCGCGATTTGGGCGCGTTTTCGGCGGGCGAATTAAACGAACACCGCCGCCGCATGGGTGTGTTGTTTCAGCAGGGCGCGCTGTTTACCGATTTGAACGTGTTTGATAATTTGGCGTTTCCGATGCGCGAATTAACAGAGCTGCCTGAAAGCGTGATACGCGATTTGGTGCTGTTAAAGCTCAATGCGGTGGGCTTGCGCGGCGTGGAAAAGCTGATGCCGGCGGAATTATCGGGCGGCATGGCGCGGCGCGTGGCATTGGCACGCACGATTGCGCTAGACCCCGAGCTGATGCTGTTTGACGAGCCGTTCACGGGGCTAGACCCGATTTCGCTGGGCGTGATCGCGCATTTGATTCATCGGGTTACCAAATCGCTGCGCTCCACCAGCATTATGGTTACGCACGATGTGGGGCATTCGCTGAACTTGGTGGACCAAATTATTTTCTTGGCGCATGGCGAGATTGTGTTTTCAGGCAGCCCTGCCGAGATGGAACGCAGCGATTCGGATTGGGTGCGGCAGTTTGTGCGCGGCGAGCCCAATGGGCCGGTGGCGTTTCGTTATCCCGCGAAAACGAGTTTGCAGCAAGATTTGTGGGTGGCAAAATCGTGAAAAGCACCAACGCATTTTCAGGCTGCCTCAAATGATAAGGCAGCCTGAAAATGGGTTTTGTATTGCATGGAGTGGAATGGATGAAGCAATTAAGCAAACTGGCACGGTTTAAAGCATCGGATATAAGCAAAACCCTGCGCCCGATAATTAAAATAGCCTGCATGGCGCATTTTTTGCTGTGTGCGATGGGCTTTATTTTGCTGCAAAAGAATATGTATAGCGCACTTGCGGCGGTGTTTTTGTTTACGCCTTTGGTTGTCGCTATGGGGGCGGTCGCGACGGCGTTAATGAAGTTAAATACCTACGAGAAAAAGGAATTTTTTGGCTATTTGTTTCCGATTGAAATACCGCGTATGTCTTCGGGCAAGCCTTTTGGCATGGGCGCGATTTATTTGTGGTTTATATTGTGGAATTTGATGTGTTTGGGCGTGTATTTTGAATTGTTGCCGCTTGCCCGCGTAACGATTGCGGATTATTTGGCAGCCTTTGTTGCATCTTTTGTGCAGCTTGGGTTTGCGGTGGTGGTATGTTTTCATTTGGTGTATGTGTTTTTTTATCAATCCGATATGTAGCCAGCACGCCAACGCATTTTCAGGCTGCCTTAATGCAGCAAAGGCAGCCTGAAAATGAATTCTAAGAAAGACAAACCATGCTGGTTACGCTGTATTACGAATGACAAAGCTATCCCACGATTCTTAATTTTGCCGACCAATGCGCGTTGATGCGGCGGCTGGTGGAATTCGTGGCATGGGTAAACAGCTTGCTGGTGTATAATCTTGATTTTGCACACGATACCGACGGCTTGGCTGTGCAATTTGCTATGATAGAATGATTGGGCAGTATTTCAGGCTGCCTTTTTTATATTGAAAGGAATGCGACCATGAACGTTATCAAACACCACATCCAAAACGAAGACCGCGAAATGGAATGGGCGCTGAACTACAATGCGCCCGATGTGGGCACGCTGCCGTGGCTGCTTTATCCCATCACGCTGTTTAAAACCCAAACGCGCTTGCCCAATGTGGCGTTTGCGCTGGCGATGGTGTTGAGTTTGTCGCTGTTTACATGGCAGCCGTGGGTAAGCCTGATTCTTATCGCTGCGTTTGGAGGCTTGTGGTATGTGTCGTATCAAGACGAGCTGGGCACCAGCGTGTCGTTGGATTTGTATGACAACGAGTGCTACATTGAAAACGGGCGCGACGCGGAAACGATTGATTTGAAAAACAGCAAATTCATGGTGAACAGCGTGGGCAAGGGCGCGGAGCTGGTGTTGAAAAATCGCGATGGCGAGCAAACCATTTTGCGCCTGCATGATGCCGACGAGAGCGAAGTGAATATTCTAAAACGCTTGGCAAAATACATTGAGCATTGCATCGCCACGCCTGCCGAATATCCTGTTGATTCTGGCAACACCATTATCGTGAACGAGCCATCATTCCAGCCGCAAGGGCAGCCTGAAAACAGCGCCGACCCGTTTAATGAGCCTGTGTTCGGCAACGCCGAGAGCGGCGAAAACAACAGCGCGGCGGCAGACCCCTTTGCCTACGGGCGACAATCCACCACGCCTGCGGATGACGAGCCGCTGGAATTTAAATAAGGCAGCCTGAAAACCCAACCACCCCAATAAAACATGAACTTCATCCAATCCACAGGCGCAAAAACCTTAGCCTTTATCCAAACGCTGGGCGCAAACGCCTTATTCCTGCTCAAAATCCTGCTGCTGTTGCCGCAAACGCTGCTGCGCGCGCGGCTCACCATACGCCAGATGTATTTTTCGGGCGTGTTGTCGGTGTTGATTATTGCCGTGTCGGGGTTGTTTGTCGGCATGGTGATTGGCTTGCAAGGCTACACGCAGCTGGCGAAATTCAAATCGGCGGACGTGCTGGGCTTTATGGTAGCGGCTTCGCTGCTGCGCGAGCTTGGGCCTGTGCTCGCCGCGATTTTGTTTGCCAGCAGCGCGGGCGGCGCGATGACCAGCGAAATCGGGCTGATGAAAACCACCGAGCAGTTGGAAGCGATGAACGTGATGGCGGTGAACCCCGTTGCCCGCGTGGTTGCGCCGCGCTTTTGGGCGGGCGTGGTTTCTATGCCGCTGCTGGCGTGTATTTTCAACGTGGCGGGCATTTACGGCGGCTATTTGGTGGGCGTGCAATGGCTGGGGCTGGACGCAGGCGTGTTTTGGTCCAATATGCAGAACAATATTGATTGGTCGTATGACGTGTTCAACGGCTTAACCAAATCGTTGATTTTTGGCTCGGCGGTGGCGCTGATTGCGGTGTATCAAGGCTTTCATTGCACGCCCACGGCGGAAGGCATTTTGCGCGCCAGCACGCGCACGGTGGTTTCGTCCGCGCTTACCGTGTTGGCGTTGGATTTTATTTTGACCGCGTTTATGTTCACATAGGCAGCCTGAAAATGAAAAAACAGAACATCCCCTATGGCGTAATACTGGCAATTTGGATTTGGTGCGCGATTTGCAGCCAGCCGATGTTCGGTTTCATGATGTTTTTCCCTGCTGCGATGGCCCTGCTGTGGTTTCCCATCAAGGCGCTGTTTGTTTACAGGCAGCCTGAAAAATGGCGGCGACACAAAATTATTGGCGCGGCGTGGCTGATCGGGCTGGCGGCGTGTTTGGCCATCAATCTGTATTATGTGCGCCAAGCCGAGCAGGATATGCGCCAAGTGGTCGCCGATATAGAACGCTACCGCGCCCAGCACGGCAAATACCCCGAAACGCTGGCGGATACGGGCACGCAAGTCAAACAAGATATGCTGCACGCGCGCTACGGCAAGACGGAACGCCCGGGCGAGTTTTATTTGGTGTACAAAGTGCCGTATATTGCGTTTGATTATTACCGCTATGATTTCAAAACAAAAACTTGGGAACAAACCGACTAACCGCAAGGCAGCCTGAAAACGCATTTGCCTGCCTTGCCCATCCAATCAAACCAAACCGCAGCTCCGTTTTCAGGCTGCCTTAGCAAAGGACACATCATGAAAAAATCCATCCTAGAATTTTGGGTCGGGCTTTTTGTCTTGCTCGGCTTTGCCGCGCTGGGCGTGCTTGCCTTTCGTGTTGCCAGCGGCGGCAGCAGCTTTGGTACCCCCGCCGCCACCTACACCGTTTACGCCCAGTTTGACGACATCGGCAGCCTGAAAGTGCAAGCGCCGATTAAATCCGCAGGCGTGCTGGTGGGGCGCGTGAGCGACATCCAGCTAGACCCGCAAACCTTCCAAGCCAAAGTGAGCATGCAAATTGAGCAAAAATACGCATACAGCGTGGATGCAAACGCCGCCATCTTGACTTCGGGCTTGCTCGGCGAGCAATACATCGGCTTAACCCAAGGCGGCGAAGAAGAAAAATTGAAAAACGGCGACACGCTTTCCATGACTACATCCGCCGTGGTGTTGGAAAACCTGATTAACAAATTCGTCAGCAATTTTATGAACAAAGACAGCCAGCCTGCGCCCGCCACATCAGGCGCAGAATAGGGCGCAGCAGAGTAGGGCAGCCTGAAAACGTGAAAAACCAAGCGCAGCTTGTTTTACAATCCCACGCATTGCCACGCCCGCCCACAATCCGCTAAACTGCCAGCCCCCAAAAACAATCGGACTAAAAATCCCCAAAGGACAAAGGACACGACATGAAAAAATCCCCCATCCTAGCCGCGCTTGCCATCAGCGCATTGAGCATCAATTTGGCGATTGCCGCGCCGCAAGACGCGTCCAACCAAATTAAAGAAAACTCCACGCAAATGCTCAAAATCTTGAAGCAAGCCAATGGCAAAAACGATGCCGCCGTGCGCAAACAAGCCGAAAATTATGCCTTGCCTTATTTTGATTTCACGCTGATGACGCGCCTATCCGTGGGCGCGCCGTGGAACAAAGCCACCGCCGCGCAAAAGCAAATGCTGGTAAACGAATTTCGCACCATGCTGATTCGCACCTATTCGCGCCAAATGTTGAACTATAAAAATGCCCAAGTAACCGTTAAAAACGCCATCGCCAAGCCCAGCAGCATGCTGCCGAGCAAAGAGCAAATTGATGTGCGCGCCACCATTGCCAATCCCGGCCAGCAGCCCGTGGAAGCCGTGTTCAGCACTTATCAAGACGGCGGTAAATACAAAGTGTTCAACGTGGTGTTTGAAGGCGCGTTTGCCCTTGTGCAAAGCCAAAAACAGCAATTTAAGCCGATTTTGGACAGCAAAGGCATTGATGGCTTAATCGCCGATTTAAAAGCCAAAAACGGTAGCTAAACATGCAAAGCGCAATCCGCGACAATATTGTGTATGTGCAGGGCGAAGTGAGCGTGCAAACGGTTGATAAAACCACGCTCGCGCAGTTTGCCCAGCAATGTGGGCAGCCTGAAATCCACGCCATAGATTGCAGCCAAATCACCCGCGCCGATTCCGCTTGCTTATCGCTGCTGCTCACCGCCTTGCGCCAACGCGAACAAGGCAGCCTGAAAATCCACAATCTGCCGCCCAGCGTGCGCGATTTGGCGCAACTTTACGAGATAGAAGAATGGATAACCGCCTGAAAATGGGGCTTACTTGCCTGCTGCTCGCCATCAGTTTCCACAGCCGTGCAGAAGGCACGCCCGATCCCTACGAGCGCTATAACCGCGCCATGTTTAAATTCAACGACAAAGCCGATCAATATCTATTCGCGCCTGTGGCACGCGGCTATCGCAAAGTAACGCCGCGCCCCGTTCGCACCGCCGTTGGCAATTTTTTCAACAATCTGCGCGATGTGAAAAGCATGGGCAACAACATTCTGCGCGGACACATTGGCAAAGCGGGCGGCGATTTTATGCGCGTGGCGGTGAATACTACCTTTGGCATCGGCGGGCTGATTGACATTGCAGGCGCAGCCAATATGCCCAACCATAAAACCACTTTTGGCGACACGCTGGCATCTTGGGGCTGGAAAAACAGCAATTATTTTGTGATGCCGCTGCTGGGTCCTAGCACCGTGCGCGATACGGTGGGCGAAGGCGTGAGCATGGCTTATGCGCCGCAGCGCGCCATTCACGACCGCGCGGTTACTTATTCGTTATCGGGGCTAGGCGCAGTGGACAGCCGCGAAAGGCTGTTGGATGCCACCGACACACTCAACGAAATGGCGTTAGACAAATATGTTGCCATGCGCGATGCCTACATGGCTTTGCGTAATAAGCAACTGGGCAACGCCGCTGCCATCCAACCCGAAGATGGCTTAATTGACCCCGAAGCCGCCCCCGCCAGCAGCGAACCGCAAATTGCGTTGCCCACCGCCGCCACGCAGCCTGAAAACCCAACCGCCTCAGCGCAGGAGTAAGCATTATGTATGAAGTGAACCGCAGCGTATTCATCGTTATCCCCAACGAACCCTTTTGGAACTGGCTCAATAGCCTGCCCGATAGCGATTTATCCAACATCACGCTGGAAGACTTGCAAGACGATGCCAATTCTTATTTGGTGGACGCTTGCGACAACGCTGACGCGCTGTGGGATGAAATTGAAAACCGCGTGGAAGAAATTTTTTCCGCCGAGTTGGGCGATTGGTGCGAAGACGAAAGCCTGTGGCCCGATTTGCATCCCGATATTTTCCGCGAATGGTTTGATATTGAGCTATCCAGCATCGTAACCGATTTAAGCAGCGAGCCCTTGCAGCGCGAAGCGTTTAGCGCGATTGAAATCGGCTGATGCGCCAAGCTAAGCCATGCTTATCAGGCAGCCTGAAAATGCGTTTTCTCCATTTTCAGGCTGCCTAAGCGTTGCCCGTGCGGTGGATTTTATATCCGCTCGTTTGTTTATTATCTCCATGCCAACGGCGGCGCATTTCGTTTCATTTCAGGCTGCCTATTTGCCCATTTATTCCTTAAACCCAAATGCCTTACACCCAAGAAATCCTTAATTATCATCTGGATGGCTATGCCCATGTGAACAACGCCCGCTATCTGGAATTCCTAGAAGCCGCTCGCTGGCATTATTTCAAGCAGCATCTGCCGATTGACAGCTTGCGGCAAGCGCAGCTTGTGGTTGCCCGCATGGATATTCGCTACCGCCGTGCTGCCAAGCTGGGCGACATTTTGCACATCCACAGCCAGCTTACCCAAGCGCAATCGCGCCAGTTTATCGTTGAGCAGCGCATTGTGTTTGCCGATGGCGCGCAATTGTGTGTGCAAGCGGATGTAACGCTGATGCCTACCGATAACCACGGGCGCGTTTTCAGGCTGCCTGAAAACCTGCTCACCGCCTTTCAACAACTTATCGCATCATCATGAAAAAACTTATCGCCGCCTTTGCCGCCATCGCCATCATCGCGCTTGCCGCCTTCACGCTCACCAGCCAGCCCAGCCAACCCGCGCCCAGCTTCCAGCTTACCAATCTGCACAACCAAACCATCAGCAACCAAAACCTGCAAGGCAAAGTAACGCTCATCAATTTTTGGTTTCCCACCTGCCCAGGCTGCGTGAGCGAAATGCCCAAGCTCATTAAAATGGCGCACGATTATCAGGGCAAAGATTTCCAAATTCTTGGCATCGCCGAGCCAACGTCTAACCCTGCTGATAACTTGGATGGCGTGAAAAATTATGTTGCCAAACAAGGCATTCCATTTAATGTGATGTTTGATGGCGATAAAGCCGTTGCCAAAAAATTCCTGAAAACCGAGCTTTATCCCACCAGCGTGTTGATTAACAAAAAGGGCGAAGTGCTGAAAACCTTTGTGGGCGAGCCTGATTTTGCCGAGCTGTATCGCGTGGTGGATGCGGAAATAGCGAAATAATGGGGATAGCGTTTTCAGGCTGCCTTTGGCATGGCGCACAAAAGGCAGCCTGAAAACCGTTTAGCGCAACGCCGTTTTGCCTTTTTAACTAAACTTTCCTAAAATATGCACCTTTCAGGCAGCCTGAAAACGAGTGTGCACGCTTTTGCTAAGCCTACTCCATCCAGCGCCGCCAGCCACAAAAACAACACACATAAGGACACCACCATGACCGATTTATCTCTCTGGCAAAGCGCCAGCCTGCCCAACACCGTAGACCATGTGCTTGAACGCTACCACGCCACGCATCGCCGCCAGCTTGCTGATGCCGTGCAATTGGCGGAAAAAGTGGCATCGCGCCATGAGAATTTCCCTGCTGATTTGGTGGGCTTGCTCCAAGCGATTGAAGCAGAATTGAGCAGCCACATGATGAAAGAAGAGCGTATGCTGTTCCCAATGATAAAAGGCGGCATGGGGCGCAACGCAGGCATGCCGATTCGCGTGATGATGATGGAACACGAAGACCACGAATCCGCGCTGGCGCAGCTGGTGGAAACCACGCACAATTTCACCGCACCCGACGATGCGTGCAGCAATTGGCAACAGCTTTATGCTGATTTGAAAACCTTTGCCGATGATTTGAATGACCACA
Organism: uncultured Kingella sp.; assembly: GCA_963529725.1. Lineage (GTDB taxonomy): Bacteria > Pseudomonadota > Gammaproteobacteria > Burkholderiales > Neisseriaceae > Kingella_B. The sequence goes on from CAUSAW010000011.1 coordinate 8,530, forward strand.
TTCAATTGGAAAACACGATTTTGTTTCCCCGCGCGTTGAACGAGTAAAGCGCATAGCAAAAGGCAGCCTGAAAACGAGCAAAGCGAGTTTCAGCGAAGCTGCTAAAACAGCATCTTCAATACGTTTTCAGGCTGCCTTTTATTCATTTCAACCATTTCATGCTATCTGCAATCAAATCGCATCCGCAGTTCCATAATTAACTCATCATCAAACTTCCAGATTGAACGCCTAAAAATTTGCAGTTAAAATTCAAGCTCTTTCATCAACCAAATTATTCAGAGCACAACATGACCACCAAAACTTTACTCATCAGCCTCACCTTACTCCTCACCGCCTGTGGCACCCTAACAGGCATTCCCTCCCACGGCGGCGGCAAACGCTTCGCCGTAGAACAAGAACTCGTAACCGCATCCGCACGCGCCGCCATCAAGAATATGGATTTGCATAATCTACAAGGCAGGCGCGTTGCTTTATACGTTTCCACCATGGGTGACCAAGGCTCAGGCACATTATCAGGCGGACGCTATTCCGTTGGCGCACTTATCCGTGGCGAATACACCAACATCCCCGATACCCAGACCAGCTACACCTATCCCAACTACACCACCACCGCAACTACTACAGCCGACACACTCAGCAGCAATACCTACTCAACATCCGTGCTCAACGCCCCCAGCCGTTCCCGCACCCGAGCAGGTGGCGCAAGCTCCACCAGCAACATCGGTCTTAACATCAACGGACAAGGCGATTACCGCAACGAAACCCTTATCACCAATCCCCAAGACACCACCTTTCTCAACAGCATCATACAAACCATCTTTTTCCTACGCGGCATAGAAATCGTCCCCGCCCAATATGCCGACACCATCATGTTCATCAACATAGACGTATTTGGCACCATCCGCAGCCGAACCGAACTGCATCTTTACAACGCCGAAACCCTAAAAGCCCAAACCAAGCTGGAATACTTCGCCATAGATAAAAACAACAAACAACTTCTCATCAAACCCACCACCGCTGCCTACGAAGCCAAATACCAAGAACAATACGCCCTATGGACAGGACCTTACGCCATTAACAAAAATATTAAAGCCACCGATGGCTTAATGGTAGATTTCTCCGACATCGCACCCTATGGCGACACACAAAACAACTCACAAGGCAGCCTGAAAACCCCAAACCCTAACGAAACAACAACCAACCCAGCAACCCCAACCAGCGAAGCCGAACCCAGAATAGAACAACCCCAACGCCCCAGCGATGAAATCATCCGCAAACGGCAGGGGGAATAAACACAGCAGCCAAAGCAACAACAACGGCTGCAAAAACGTTTTCAGGCTGCCTCAACATAAGCACACAAGGCAGCCTGAAAGTCAAAATCTTCAACAAAATTAAAACCAACAACAAAATTAAAACCAACAACAAAATTAAAACCAACAACAAAATAAGCAGAGTAGCCCATGAAACAGCCCAGCCCATTCAAAAAATACCTAACCGCCTTACTACTCCTTATCCCCACGCTTATCCAAGCCAACCCCATTGCACCCAACACCGTAACACCCGCGCCAATCACACCACCCACTACGCCCAACCCCACTCCCCCCATCACCACCAATCCAGCTACCTCCCTGCCATCCATCAAACCCTTTCTTCCATATATCCCAAAAATCGGACCTGACGGCAGGCTGGTTATTCCCACACCACCGCTCATCCCCAGACTCCCCGAAACCGCCCAAGAATATTTCCAAAACCATACCGCCAACAAATACCGCGCAGATTTATGGCAAAACACAGATGTCAGCAGAAACAAAACACAATTTATTACCCGAGAAGAAAACTACACCCGAACATGGGATGCTTCATACAACAAAATAGCCAATTTCTACGCAGGCTATATCCCACAATGGCATAAATACGATGCACTCTTTCACCAATACCGGCACGCCAACATAGAAACAGGCATTGATGGAAAAGCAGCTGACGCATATTACCCAAAGAATGGCGATTATTACGGATTAGCGGGCATTTGGCGCGTTGACAAATACAGCTGGGATAGCACCCAGCAAACAGCTTTTGATGCGATCTATCCTGACATCAAACGCCACAACCAAACCGCCGATCTCGTTGAACAATCCATTGGCGATGCACTCAATCGCCATGCACCCATTCCCAAGAAAACTACCACCCCACAGCCCAATCAACCCACCCCACTCATACCCAACCAACCGCCCGTTCCCGATTCACGCAATGACTACATCCGCCAACAACAACTTGCCGATCGCAGCCAAGGTGTAACCGCAGTACGCAACTTTCTCGCCCAATATGGCACCGACTACCCAGGTTTCAGCAACGAAGATTTGCAGCAAATCGGCATGGGAATGGATCCTGGTGCATTAATCACCAGCAGAGGATACAGCTACTGGCTCAAACCTTTTGGCAGCGAATCAGAATCTGATAACGATTTACCCGATTGGGCAAAACGTTTAGCCGAACACGAGAAAAAATCATGGAATGACTACGCCCAAAAAAGCAAGAAAAACATAGATGATTTAACTGACCCATGGAATGACAAAAAAAGCGTTACCCAAAATGTCGCCAAAAAATTTGAATCATCCGCCAAATTCGTTAACGACTCCGTTGACTATGCAGGTGAAGCAACAGGCATCAATCATGTTGTTAATGAATACACACCCCAATTTATCCAAGATGGGCAAGATAAAGTACGTCAATGGGCGCGCGATGGTATTTACGGCATAGCTGGCAACGATCCTGACAGACTCGCCGTTGCCGCTGCGGTAGATGCCGCTGTAGATGTTGTTGCCGATAGTAGAATGCCAGGCAAAGGCAACAAAGCAGGACGCGGCGGAAAAGGACATCACGACAGAGGCGACGGCACCGGCGCGAACAACAGCAAACGCAACAACGATAGCGGCTCAGGAGGCGGAGGAAAACGTGGCGGAAATGGCGACGGCGGAAACAATGGCAACGGAGGCGGACGCAATGGTGGCAATGGTGGTAATAACCACAACAATGGCAATGGCGGAGGAAACGGCAACTACGGCAATCCGCCCAACGGTGGACATAGCGACAGAGGAAACGGAAGATTTCCTGATGGCACATACAAAAGGAAACCCAATGACCCATATACGCCGAGGAAATACGATCCTGCGCACCCTGATGTGCCTAAAAAGCCTGATGCGCCGACACCGCATAAACCTGATCATCTAGAGGCGGGTGCGGGTGGCAATTGGGATGTAATTAACGAATCCAATGACCCAAATGTAACGAGACAAGAAAGCGATACAAGTTGTGGTGCTGCTTGTGCAGAGATGCTTTTAAGAGATAGAGATATTCTTGTAAATCAAATAGAACTTGGGCTTGAAGCCAAATCAGCGCAGCAATTAGCACGAGACTTAAATACAGCAAGTAATTCCAATAATTGGAGAGGTAATCCTGTTGATTGGAGCAGTTTTGATGCTTTGAATAGAACTGGTTCTTGGGCTGCAATGATGTGGGAACAAGGCAAAAAAATAGGACATTGGGTTGTAGTTAGAGGAACTGATAAAAATGGAAATGTTATTATTCATGATCCATGGAAAGGCACATCATACACAATGAAAAGAGAAGATTTTTTGAGTACATGGAATGGATATGCAGTTTATGCACAATAATCACAGTCTTTCTTTAAATGGAATAAATTATAACCCTGCTACCAATCAAGTAATATTATACTTTTCTTGGAATGGGGTGAGTTATACAATTCCCGCCATATTAGTTAAAACAGTAATAGATGATAAAAATATTATCAGAGCTATTAGTTCTGAGGAGTTCTCGTCATTTATTATGAATTTCATGAATATTGAAAATAGGAGTAAGAAATTAAATTTTTTATATGAAATCATTTGGAATTATGCAGAAAAAGAAAATAAGATTCAGTTTCCTGTTAGGATTATTTAATCCATAATAAATTTTAAAATTTAAATTTAGCTAAACAACAAAACCTGTCCCTTCCACGGCAGCACATTGGTTAAAACCAACACAGGCTATCAACCTATCGCCAACATAAAAATCGGCGACCAAGTTTTAGCCAAAAACGAATTGAACGGCGAAATCAGCTACAAAACCGTAACCGCGCAATACAGCAACCCCTACGCCCAAACCGTTTATATCCGCATCAGCGATGCCAACGGCAAAAACCAAATCCTGATGGCTAACACCATCCATCCGTTTTACGCCAACGGCAAATGGATACCATCAGGCAGCCTGAAAACAGGCGATGTGCTGTTAAGCGAAAATGGCGCGGCGCAAACCGTACAGTCGGTTGAAACCAAAGCCGAAGCACTAACCGCCTACAACCTAACCGTTGCAGATTTCCATACCTATTTTGTAAAAGGCAATGGAGCTGAGACGAATGCGGTTTGGGTGCATAATGCTTGCGACCCAGAGGATAGACCCAATTCATCTCGTATTCCTTACCCTGAGAACACTCCTGTGAGTATCAAAGATAAAGATGGCAACCCAACTGGTGAGCAATTGATTTATCGCTCCAATGAGAAACATACGCCTGGCGCTAGCGGTAAAAAAGGGGGAGAGCCAGCAGGCATTGAACCGAGAAATTCTGCTGAAATTTTTGAACGATCTATCGCTTCATCAGAACGTGATAGAGTAAGATATGCTATGGATGAACAAGGCAATATACATGAATTTAAAAGCTCTAATAATGGGGTTTGGCATTGGGCGAAATCGTCAAGTGATGCAAAATCTGCCTTAACAAAAAATGATGTTCTAAACGATGTTTTAAGTTATTTTGGTATTTCAAAAAAAGGAAAAAAGTGGAAATGATTATAGGAAATCCAGCAAATTTTGCCGTTTTTATTGATTTGGTTACTGATTGGAATGATGAAAACAGTTTTTGGCGAGAAGGCGTAATTGATTTTATTTTTCAATACAAATTTCTTGCTGATAAGATACAAGATTTTACATTAAATGAATTTGTAACAGATAAAGACTCTGGCTTTCTGAAAATGCCTATTGAAAATAAAGAATTATTTTTTAAAGAAAAATATGCTGCATTTAAAGAAATGTTAGACATCTATAAACCTTTAATTATGGATGATGAGCCAGAAGAGTTCTTCGATGATGATGAAAAATATCATCCTAGTTATATATTGAACGATGATTCTGCAGCAGGCAAGTGGGTTACGATTGTGCGCTATCAGGATAAAGTGAGAATATTAGGGGCGATAATTGAGGATTGGATTTATGAGCGTGATGAAAACGGGAAAATTATTGGAGGAGAGTGGGTTAGACGTAAAAATTTAGTTATTCATGAGGCAATTATCAGTATGCAGGATTATTTGGAAATTGATGCCACGGTAGTTAAATACCATAGAAAATATGTGCCTTGCGAGCAGGGACTGACAGTTCCTTTGTTTTAACTAAAAATAGCAAGCGTAGGCTGGGTCGAGACTCAGCTTTCAGGCTGCCTTACCCGACCAGATAAGGCAGCCTGAAATATATACGGCAGCAAGACCGCCTACAAAGCCGTAACCGCCCAATACAGCAACCTCTACGCCCAAACAGTCTATATCCGCATCGGCGATACCGGCGGCAAAAGCCAAACCCTGATCGCCAACACCATCCACCCGTTTTACGCCAACGGCAAATGGATACCATCAGGCAGCCTGAAAACAGGTGATGTATTGCTGGACGAAAACGGCGCGGCGCAAACCGTGCAGTCGGTGGAAACCAAAGCCGAAAAGCTGACTGCCTACAATCTGACCGTAGCGGACTTCCATACTTATTTTGTGAAAGGAACCGGAAGCGGGACGGATGCGGTTTGGGTGCATAATGAGTGCCCTGTATATGACCCACATAGCACAGCAAAAGATCCTGCTAATGGTCAAGTTACTAACGTGCCTGATTTAAACGGAAAAACCACTGATGAAATTAAAAAGATTTTGTCGGAAAATGGTTTTACTCCGAAATCAAACGAGATTAGCGAACAAGGATGGCAAACTTTTACCCATCCCGACAAATCAAAAATAGATATTAATTGGCATGAAGGCAGGATTGTAAGAACAGCAGCACCTAGATACGATCCCCAAACGGGGAAACGGGTTAATAAAGGACAGCGAGTTGATTACAACGGTCATCAGATTCCCAGAAATACCCCCCACGATCAACACCCAATAGAGCGGGCAAAATTATGACAAAAATACGATTAATAGATGATATTCCAGGTTATTACGAATTTGATTACTTTGTCATTAAAGATACTTTTAATGTTTTAATCGTTTTGTATTCATTTTATTCAGATAATCTTTATTTTCTGAATTTTGGTAATTTAAAGAAAATAGAGATAATAAATAAAATGGACATTTCTTTATTTGTGGATGATGAATCAAATCCGGTTTTGAGTTTAAATATTGAGAAAAAAGATAGCGGAGTGTATTTTTTTAAAATGGAAACATCTAATTTTATATTTATTATTGAGTGCAGTATTCTTAATGTTGAAGAGAAAATTAAGTCTAATTAAATGCTGTACGCAAGCGTAGGTTGGGTCGAGACACAATTTTCAGGCTGCCTTACTCAATCAGATAAGCCAGTCTGAAACATATACAACGGCGAAACCGCCTACAAAACCGTAAGCGCGCAATACAGCAATCCCTACGTCCAAACCGTTTATATCCGCATCAGCGATGCCAACGGCAAAACCCAAATCCTGATGGCTAACACCATCCATCCGTTTTACGCCAACGGCAAATGGATACCATCAGGCAGCCTGAAAACAGGCGATGTGCTGTTAAGCGAAAATGGCGCAGCGCAAACCGTACAATCGGTTGAAACCAAAGATGAAGCACTAACCGCCTACAACTTAACCGTTGCGGATTTCCATACCTATTTTGTAAAAGAAAATGGAAGCGGAGCGGATGCGGTTTGGGTGCATAATGACTGCGATCCTGCGGATAGACCTGATGCACCAAAAAAAGAAGTGGTTACCACAACACTTGGTAATCAAATTGATATTACGCCATCAGCTAATCATTCGCGTTCGCCTGATGGTGTTGTCCCGCCACTGGTTGGGCAACTGCCTAACAGCAGTGTGGATATATATGGCAGAGATGGAACATTTGTAACACGAAGATTCTATGATGAAAATGGAAACATTATTCGTGATGTGCATATGACAGATCATGGTAATCGCAAACTTCATCCTGAAGTTCCGCATGAACACCACTATGAGGTTGATAAAAATGGAAAACCCAAACGTATTAAGTAAATCAGGAATGTCCTTTGATAATTTCCTATATTTATTGAATTGCGGTATAGAACTATATCTATGTAGAAAAGAAAAACGTTATTGGATAAGCCATACATCTGACAACTTTATTTTTACAAGAAACGATGGTTCATTCCAACTATTTCCAAATATTTCACAATTAATAAATAACGCAACTTTAGAAAATGGAGAAAAATTATTAGATATTTGGCATGATTTTGATGATATTGTTGGATGACTTTAATGCTTGTTAAGCGAGCAAGCATAGGTTGGGTCGAGACCCAGTCTTCAGGCAATTTTATAGCTTGTTGGGTTTGCAACCCAACCTACGCTTGCTAAAGCTACTGCAAATAGATTAAATGAAGAATGGGGAACTAATTATGCCGCACGTGAAATAGGTAGGGCTTTGGAAAAGTTAAAGAAAGACAATAATGTTCCAAATGGGCATCATGGAAAAATAATGTCCAATGGAGATTATGTAGATAAATTTGGTAATGTTATTGATAACATTAAAGGATATATACCATGATAAAAAATAGAAATATTGAAAGCAGATTTACACCGCTCGACAAAGACTATCCATCATGTGATGACGTATATGTTGATTTCTTTGTTTATTGCGATTTTGAAAAAATAAAATACTGCTTTCCTAGTGATTTTATTCCTACAAAACAGGTAATCAAGGGAAAATCTTGGGTTAGTAAAACAGGAAAAATAATGACTCCAAAATTAAGTCATTGGACTATCTCATCAGACAGAATAATTGATTCAAAAGATGTGCGAGACCATATTGATTATGTTTTGGATATTATCTATCCGCAAAAAGAACACATTTTAAAGTTACAAGAAAATTTTACAATGGGCATGAAGTGCGTTTGGTTTGCCAAAGGAGTATCAGGTGGTCCTGCTGTTTGGCCGGAGCAAATGAGCAGACTGTCCGAGTTAAATTTGGAATTGGATTTTAGCTTTTATCCTGCAGATTGGTAACAAGCATAGACTGAGTCTAGATCCAACTTTCAGGCTGCCTTACTCAATCAGATAAAGCAGCCTGAAATATATACAACGGCGAAACCGCCTATAAAACCGTAACCGCGCAATACAGCAACCCCTACGCCCAAACCGTCTATATCCGCATCGGCGATACCAACGGTAAAAACCAAACCCTGATCGCCAACACCATCCACCCCTTCTTTGCCAACGGCAGATGGACAGCCGCAGGCAGCCTGAAAACGGGATTAACCATTTTCAGGCTGCCTTTTTGCGTGAACACGAATACATTACCGCTCTAATGCCCCTGTTTTTCAGGCTGCCCTTGTTCTTCGGCGTTGGCAGGCGATTCTTTGGGGTAAAACAAATTCATCGGCTGCTCGCGGATTTGTTGCCATGCGTATTGCAAAATCGCTAGCCAGCTGTCAATTTTTGCTTCGCGCGAGCGCAGCGCCACCCACAAAGTGAGCATAAAGCTGACAATCAAGTTCACCACGCCAATCAGCAGCACAAAAACCACGCTTTGAATAAACACCCAAAATCCGTTATGCCCTGCCACTGCGGCGTAGCCAATATTGGCAGAAGAGAAGGCAACGTGGCGAATATCCAGCGGCAGCCCCAGCGCGTGCCCCACAAAGCCCGTCATGCCCAGCAGCATGCCAAAGCAGAGATTCCCCATCAGGCTGCCGTAGTTTTGGTGGAGATAATCGGCAACCTTGCCGCGTAGTTTTTCAGGCAGCAGGCGTTTGAGCACGGGGTGTTGGCGCAGGCGCATTCGTAGGTTGAGATAATCGCAGCGGTTGTCAAAAAAGCCCGAAATAATGCCCGAGCAAAACAGCCACACGCCTGCGATGGCGGCATACCAAAGCGTTGGTCCCCAAGGATGTACCGAGTGGATTTGGTAGGCGACTTCGGCTTCGGTGAGAATCGGCACGCCTTGTGTGAAGCGGTAAACCAGCGCAATCAGCATGGCAAGCGTCATGGCAACCACCACATTGCCAGCCACGGCTGCCATTTGCGAGCGCACCACGTCTATCAACAAATGCGCGAGTTTTTGGTTTACTGCGCGCCCTGTTTCGCTGCGCTCAACGGCGGCGGCAAAGCGCGATGCGGTCATGGCAGGCTGCTTGGTGGCAACGGTGAAATGCAACACAAATATCAGCATAAAGCCCAATCCGTAGTTCAAGCCTGCAACCACGCCGTTGGCAAGCGGATTGGTGATGTGCCGCCCCACATACACAATTTTGAATAGCGCCATCAGCGCAATCAATACGCCGCCGCCTGCGGCAGAGCGCACCATGCCCATGTATTCTTTTTTATTGCGCGTGATGTAATGCTCGCCGTGGTCGCTGGTGTTTTGTGTGATGCTGCGGGCGAGCATGCCCACGCTGCGTTTCCATAGGCGCGACACGCTGTGTTGTTCGGCGGTGGCGCAGGCGAGCGTGCCCGTGAGCGTGAGCAGGTTGGCGAGCTTGGGTTTTTCGTCTTCAAAGGTGGTCATCAGCAGCACGATGCGGTTAAAGGTTTGGTCTAGACGTTCCAGCAAATGCGCCACGTCCATGGATGCGCCCGCGCCTGTGCCGGCGCCCAGTTTGCGCAATTTTTCTACTTTGTCGCGGCATTGTTGCAGCATCACTTGCAAATGGCTGTCGTCAAATGCTTCGCGTTTAACATGGGCAACCAGCCAAGCATAGGTTTCGCGCTTGAAGGCAACAAACGCGGAATCGCGGTCTAGCAGTTTGGGGTCTAGCCGCACCAAATCGGGTTCCAGCGCTTCGGCGGCAATCCAAATAGACAGCATTTCAATGGCGTGAAAGCCTTCCCAGCGCACATAGCGGCGCAGCGTGTCGCGTTGGTTAACGGGCGTTTTTTGCCAAATCAGGTGAAACAGTTGCAGCCACGTTTGCTCGGGGATTTCGCGCAGCCAGCGCGCGTCGCGTTCGTTGACCAGTAGCAGGGCGAACACGTCGCGCAGGTCGTTGGGGTCTTTATAAGCAGGGTTGAAGTGTTCGTATAAGCGCGCCACCAGCTCATCGCGAAAGCCTTTGCGCGAAAAAATCCCTGCGCTAATCAGCAGGGGATAAAGCCGCAGGCTGCCTAGCCATTTAGCCAGCAGCTCGGCGGTTTTTTGGCATAGTTCGGGCTCTTGTTTCAGGCTGCTAATTAAGAGATTGATGCGTTGTTCGGCGCGTTTGCCTTTGCGCTGGCGCAACCAAATCGCCAAGCCTTGCAGCAAATTGAACGCATCGTTTTGGACAACTTTTTGCGCGATGAATTCGGGTAGGGTGTGGTCTTTGGGGGCAATCATGGGAACTCCATAAGGCAGCCTGAAAATGGGGTTTGGGATTATTTTGTTGTTGAAGGCGTTTTAGCTTCGCAACTCCGCTACGCTACGCAGGCTGCCTTTGATGTGTAGTTTTGTAAAGAAGCGAATTATAGCATTTGCGCCTTTTCAGGCTGCCTAATGTTTACAACAACACACACTCCCATCACAATCCACACAAATCATTAACATAGCTTTACCATCTATGTTTATAATACCGCCCATTAAACACTGCCACACGCTCAATAAGAAACGATAAGGAAATCCCGCTATGACAATCGTAGAATGGACACCCGATTTAGACACAGGCATCCCCGATATTGATGAACAACACAAACAAATGGTTCATCATATCAACGACTTCTATGAAGCGGCGAACGCCAAAGACAAAGAGCGCATGGCAATTGTATTGTTTGACCTGATTAACAGCACCCTTGCCCACTTCCAATACGAAGAAGCACTGATGGAACAAGCCAAATATCCCCTACTTGAACCCCATCGCCGCGTGCACAAAAACTTTATTGATAAGCTCATGGCGTTGCACGAAAAACTGCAAACCATGGAAACCACAGATGACATCGCCGTGCTGCTGATTGACAGCCTAGACGGTTGGCTGTTCCGCCACATCCGCATCAACGACAAAGGCTACACCAATAGCGTGAACGAATCGGGCGTGTATCAAGCCATGCACGAAGAAAGCCTTGCTGCCGCACAAGCCGCGCAAATGCAAGAATACGGCGAAGTGGCAGAGCCCACCCCTGAGCCACAGCCTGCGCCCCAAGCTGCCGCGTCAAGCCGTCCCGCGCCGCAAGCGCAAGCCGTACCCGAGCCAGCCAAACCTGAACCCAAACCAGCCGTCGCTGCGCCCAAACCAGAATCTACCCCCGCGCCACAACCCAAACCCGCCCACCAACCTGCTGCCAAACCCGAACCCCAAGACGACGAACCCAAAGGCTGGGCAAGCGGCAACTGGAAATTCTAAATAATGTAAAAAAGGGAGACGCAAACCATGGCTTATGTTTACTGGACCCACGACCTAGAAACAGGTTTCGCCGACATCGACGAGCAGCATCGCCATCTCGTTGAATGCCTAGATCAACTGTATACCGCGCAAGAAAAAGGCGATCGCGCCGAAGTGGGCAAAGTGTTAGAAGAACTGATTTTCTACACCGCCGACCACTTCGCCTACGAAGAGCGCATGCTAGAAGAAGCCAACTATCACCTTGTTGAGCAGCATAAAAAAGTGCATCTGAATTTTGTAAACAAGGTGTTGGAATTCCAAAAACGCTTTGACGATGGCGAAGACGTTGCCCAAGAAATGCTGCAACTCTTGGAAGGCTGGCTCTTCCGCCATATTCGCATCAACGACATGGGCTTTGTGGAAGATGTGAAAAAAGCGCAGCAAGCCAATGGCACCAGATAAGGCAGCCTGAAAACCCAATCCCAAAGGAACGTTACGCCAACGTTCCTTTTTTATTGCATCGCGGCAGGCAAACAACCAAAAGGCAGCCTGAAAACACGTTTCCGTTTTCAGGCTGCCTTGATGCCACCATGCAAGACTATAGTGTTTATAAGCATAACCGCCCAATCAGCCCATAAATTCCCTGCATTTATATACAAACAAGAATCACTATCAAAAACATATTGAAAAATATGAAACTTTTACAAATATTCCCCACGTTTGCAACTTTTAAACAACATCAAAGTTCGTTAAAATACGCGCCTATTTTTATCGCGGAATGTTAAGGTTTTTTCATGTTAGCCAACTATTTCCCCATACTGATCTTCGCCATCATCGGCATCATTGCAGGCATCGTGTTTATCGGGCTAGGCACTTTGCTCGGTCCCAAACGACACTATGCCGAAAAAGACGCGCCCTTTGAATGCGGTTTTGAAGCCTTTGAAAACGCGCGCATGAAGTTTGATGTGCGCTATTACTTGGTTGCCATTTTGTTTATTTTGTTTGATCTAGAAGTCGCCTTTATGGTGCCTTGGGCAGTGGTTTATAAAGATTTGATGCGCGATACAGGCGCATACGCATTTTGGTCAATGCTGGTGTTCATTGTGGTGCTCACAGTGGGCTTTGTTTACGAATGGAAAAAAGGTGCGCTGGAATGGGAATAGAAGGTGTTTTGAATAAAGGTTTTATCACCGCCAGCGCGGATACGGTGTTGAACTATGTGCGCACAGGCTCGCTGTGGCCCGTAACCTTTGGGCTGGCGTGTTGCGCCGTAGAAATGATGCACGCAGGCATGGCGCGTTACGACCTAGACCGCTTCGGCATCATCTTCCGCCCATCGCCACGCCAAGCCGACTTGATGATTGTGGCGGGTACACTCACCAACAAAATGGCACCCGCCCTGCGCCGCGTGTATGACCAAATGGCAGAGCCGCGCTGGGTGTTGTCTATGGGTTCATGCGCCAACGGCGGCGGCTATTATCATTATTCGTATTCCGTGGTGCGCGGCGCAGACCGTGTTGTGCCCGTGGATGTGTACGTTCCAGGCTGCCCCCCCACCGCCGAAGCCTTGTTATACGGCTTAATCCAGCTGCAAGGCAAAATCAAACGCACCTACACCATCGCCCGCGTATAAGGAGCGCGAAATGCACGTTACCGATTTACAGGCTGCCTGCACCACCTTGCTGGGCGACAAAGCCAGCAACATCATCTTGGCATACGGCGAATTCACCCTAGAATGCCAGCCTGAAAACTATCTTTCCCTGATGCAAACCCTGCGCGACCACGACGACTTGCACTTTGAGCAACTGGTGGATTTGTGCGGCGTGGATTACAGCACCTATCAAAACCAAGCATGGCAAGGCAAGCGCTTTGCTGCCGTAAGCCAACTGCTTTCGGTAAAAAACAACCAACGCATTCGCGTGCGTGTGTGGGCGGATGATGACGATATGCCCATCGTGCCATCGGTTGTGTCGCTGTATAACAGCGCGGATTGGTATGAGCGTGAAGCGTTTGATATGTATGGCATTATTTTCAACGAACATCCCGATTTGCGCCGTATTTTGACCGACTATGGTTTTGTGGGACACCCCTTCCGCAAAGATTTCCCTGTGTCGGGCTATGTGGAAATGCGCTACGACGAAGCCGAAAAACGCGTTATTTACCAGCCTGTAACCATAGAGCCGCGTGAAATTACCCCGCGCGTTGTTCGTGAGGAGACCTACGGTGGCTAAATTAAGAAACTACACCATCAACTTCGGGCCGCAACACCCTGCCGCCCACGGCGTACTCCGCATGATTTTGGAGCTGGAAGGCGAAACCATCGTTCGCGCCGACCCGCATATTGGCTTGCTGCATCGTGGCACAGAAAAGCTGGCTGAAACCAAAACCTATCTGCAAGCGCTGCCTTATATGGATAGGCTAGACTACGTTTCCATGATGTGCAACGAGCAAGCCTATTGCTTGGCGATTGAGAAATTGCTGGGTATAGAAGTGCCCATCCGCGCCAAATACATCCGCACCATGTTTGCCGAGGTAACGCGTATCTTGAATCACTTGATGGGCGTGGGTTCGCACGCGCTGGATATTGGCGCAATGACCGCGATTTTGTATGCCTTCCGCGACCGCGAAGAGCTGATGGATTTATACGAAGCCGTGTCAGGCGCGCGTATGCACGCCGCGTATTTCCGCATCGGCGGCGTGTACCGCGATTTGCCCGACTTTATGCCCAAATATGAAGCCAGCAAATACCGCAGCGCCAAAGTGTTGAAAGAACTCAACGCATCGCGCGAAGGCACGATGTTGGACTTTATTGATGCCTTCTGCGAGCGCTTCCCGAAAAACATAGACACGCTGGAAACCTTGCTAACCGATAACCGCATTTGGAAACAGCGCACCGTGGGCATCGGCGTGGTATCGCCTGAACGCGCCTTGCAAAAAGGCTTTACGGGCGTGATGCTGCGCGGCTCGGGCGTGGAATGGGATGTGCGCAAAAAGCAACCCTATGAAATGTATCACGAAATGGATTTTGATATTCCCGTGGGCGTGAACGGCGATTGCTACGACCGCTATCTTTGCCGCATGGCGGAAATGCGCCAATCGGTGCGTATCATCAAACAATGCGCCGATTGGTTGCGTGCCAATCCCAATCTGCCCGTGATTACTGATAACCATAAAGTCGCCCCGCCCAAACGCACCGAAATGAAAATGGGCATGGAAGACTTAATCCACCATTTCAAATTGTTCACCGAGGGTATGCACGTTCCCGAGGGCGAAACCTACACTGCGATTGAACACCCCAAAGGCGAATTTGGCGTGTACATCATTTCAGACGGCGCAAACAAGCCCTATCGCCTGAAAATCCGCGCCCCTGGCTTTGCCCACTTGCAAGGCATGGATGAAATGGCACGCGGGCATATGCTCGCCGACGTGGTCGCCATTATCGGCACGCAAGACATCGTATTCGGAGAGGTAGATAGATAATGCTGTCCGCACAATCGTTAAAAGAAATTGATATTGAATTGGCAAAATACCCTGCCGACCAACGCCGCAGCGCGATTATGAGCGCGTTGCGCATCGCCCAAGTGGAAAAAGGCTATCTTGCGCCAGAAACCATTGAATTTGTGGCGAAATACATCGGCATCGCCCCCGTTGCCGCCTATGAAGTCGCCACGTTCTACAATATGTATGACTTGCAGCCTGTGGGTAAATACAAGCTCACCGTGTGCACCAATTTGCCCTGCGCCTTGCGCGGCGGTGTGGATGCGGGCGAGTATTTGAAAGAGAAGCTGGGCATTGACTACGGTGAAACCACGGCAGACGGCAAGTTTACGCTGGTGGAAGGCGAGTGCATGGGTGCGTGTGGCGATGCGCCTGTGATGCTGTTGAATAACCACAGTATGTGCAGCTTTATGACCGAAGAAGCGATTGAGAAAAAGCTGGCAGAGTTGGAATAAGCGCTTTTAGGCAGCCTGAAAACGGTATTTTAGCTATTTGGAATAAAAATGAATTACAAAATAGATGTTTATGAGATAGATGAACTCAATCAATATCGTTTTGCACTTGGTTCAATATCAACTAAAACGCTTTGTGTATTCGGCATAAATCCCAGTACAGCAGATGATAAAACACCTGACCATACAATTAGAAAGGTAATGGGGTTTGCTGAACGAAATGGTTACGCCAGTTTTGTAATGTTTAATTTGTACCCTAAAAGAGCTACTTATCCGCATGATTTACCTGATTTGGCAGATGAAATAGTAATGCGGAAAAATATTGAGATTATTTCTAAAATTGTTTCCCAAGTTGTTGAGCAACAAAAGCGATGTGATGTGTTGTTGGCGTGGGGCAATTCATTTTATTTGCGCGATTATCTTGGTGCTTGTCTGAAAGAAATATATGTCTCTTTGAATAAACACCCAATAAGGTGGTTAAGAATAGGAGAATTGTTAAAATCAGGACAACCAAGACATCCATCACGTCCGTCATATGAATTGAAATTTGAAAATGTGGATATGAATGTATTTTTGTCTCGTTAGGTAGTTTGAGATTTTCATTATTCCCTGCCAGCGGGAGAGGGAACAGATAAACGAAACGGATAGATTTCAGGCAGCCTGAAAACAACAAAATCATTTAAAAACAAAAAGCAGCCCATTTTCAGGCTGCCTCAAATAAACAAAACCAGTTAGGTAAAAACACATGGCAATCTACCAATCAGGTGTTATTTTCAAAAACGTCAATACCCAAGACCCCAACTGCTGGACGCTGGACGAATACGTTAAACGCGGTGGCTATCAAGCGTTGCGCAAAATCTTGGCGGAGAAAATGTCGCAAGACGACATCATCAACGAGCTCAAAACGTCTAATTTACGCGGGCGCGGCGGCGCGGGCTTTCCTACAGGCTTGAAATGGAGCTTTATGCCACGCGCGTTTGACGGACAAAAATACGTTGTCTGCAACACCGACGAGGGCGAACCAGGCACATTCAAAGACCGCGACATCATTATGTTCAACCCACACGCGCTGATTGAAGGCATGATTATCGGCGGCTACGCCATGGGCGCGTCCGCAGGCTATAACTACATTCACGGAGAAATTTTTGAAGGCTATCAACGCTTTGAAGCGGCGCTGGCGCAAGCGCGCGAAGCCAATTTGCTGGGGCAAAATATTTTGGGCAGCGATTTTTCGTTTGAATTGTTTGCTCATCATGGCTACGGCGCGTATGTGTGCGGCGAAGAAACCGCGCTGCTGGAAAGCCTAGAAGGCAAAAAAGGGCAGCCGCGCTTCAAGCCGCCGTTCCCCGCATCGTTCGGCTTATACGGCAAGCCCACCACCATCAACAACACCGAAACGTTCTCGTCCGTGCCGTTTATTTTGCGCGATGGCGGGCAAACCTTTGCCGACATCGGCATAGAAAAAGCGGGCGGCACCAAATTGTTTTCCATCTCGGGACACGTTGAACGCCCTGGCAACTACGAAATTCCACTCGGCACGCCGTTTGCCGAATTGCTGGCGATGGCAGGTGGCGTGCGCGGCGGCAAAAAATTAAAAGCCGTGATACCGGGTGGCTCGTCTGCGCCCGTGTTGCCTGCTGAGATTATGATGGGGCTGAACATGGACTACGACAGCATCGCCAAAGCAGGTTCCATGCTCGGCTCGGGCGCGGTGATTGTGATGGACGAAGACGTGTGCATGGTGAAAGCCTTGGAGCGATTGAGCTATTTCTATCACGAAGAATCGTGCGGGCAATGCACGCCTTGCCGCGAGGGCACGGGCTGGTTGTATCGCATTGTGCACCGCATCGCCAACGGCAAAGGGCGTATGGAAGATTTGGATTTGCTGGACAGCGTGGGCAACAACATGGCGGGGCGCACCATTTGCGCGCTCGCCGATGCGGCGGTGTTCCCTGTGCGCGGTTTTACCAAACACTTCCGCGAAGAGTTTGTGCATTACATTGAACACGGTAAACCGATGAAGGCGCATAAGTGGCGTTAATGCTTTTTCAGGCTGCCTTAAATACTCATGATATGAGCGGCAGCCAGTTTATTGTGCATTGCTGCGGCTTATATCCAAAGGCAGCCTGAAAACGAGATTGCTATATTGGCAAAGAGAACGCCGTTGAGTTTACAAACAGCAATTGGGCAATCGCCAAAATGCTTTCAGGCAGCCTGAAAACGCTGCAACCACAAAATTTTATTTTAAATAAGGTAACTAGGAACAACCCATGTTACAAGTAGAAATCGACGGCAAACAAATTGCCGTACCCCAAGGCGCAACCGTTATGGAAGCTGCGCACGAATTAGGCACATACATCCCCCATTTTTGCTACCATAAAAAACTGTCCATCGCGGCAAACTGCCGTATGTGTTTGGTGGAAGTGGAAAAAGCGCCCAAACCGCTGCCCGCCTGCGCCACGCCTGTAACGGATGGCATGGTGGTGCACACCCATTCCAATATGGCAAAGCAAGCCCAAGCGGGCGTGATGGAATTTTTGCTCATCAACCACCCATTGGATTGCCCCGTGTGCGACAAGGGCGGCGAGTGCCAGCTGCAAGATTTGGCGGTGGGCTATGGCAAAACCACCAGCCGCTATATTGAAGAAAAACGCGCCGTTAAGCCCAAAGAAATGGGGCCGTTGATTTCTACGCAAGAAATGTCGCGCTGCATCCATTGCACTCGCTGCGTTCGTTTTACTGAAGAAATCGCAGGCGAGCAGGAAATCGGCATCGCCAACCGCGGCGAATGGTCTGAAATCTTGCCGTTTATCGGGCGTGCGGTGGAAACCGAGCTATCAGGCAATGTGATTGACCTTTGCCCCGTGGGCGCGCTCACCAGCAAGCCGTTCCGCTTTAACGCGCGCACTTGGGAGCTGAGCCGCCGCAAATCCATTTCCGCGCACGATGCTTTGGGCACTAATTTAGAAGTGCAAACCAAAGAACACACCGTGCGCCGCGTGTTGCCGTTGGAAAACGAAGCGATTAACGAATGCTGGTTGTCGGATAAAGACCGCTTTGCTTACGAAGGCTTAAACCACGAAAGCCGCCTTGTTGCGCCCAAAATCAAACATGGCGGCGAATGGAAAACCGTGGATTGGCAAACCGCGCTGGAATATGTGTGCCACACCTTGTCTTGCGTTGCCAAAGAATACGGCGCGGACGAAATCGCGCTGTGGGCAAACCCCATGAACACGGTGGAAGAGCTGTATCTGGCAAACAAGCTGGCACAAGGCTTAAACATCGCCCACACCACCGCGCAGCTTCGCGCAGCGGATAACAGCGTTTCAGGCAGCCTGAAAGGCGCGGCATGGTTGGGGCAAAGCATTGAACAGCTTGTCCAATGCGATGCGGTGTTGGTAGTGGGGGCGAGATTGCGCCAAGAACAGCCGCTGCTAACCGCTCGCTTACGCCGTGCCGCCAAAGCAGGCATGGCGTTGGACATTGTTGCCAGCAGCCGCGAAACCTTGCACATGCCTTTGCGAACCCAAACAACATTGCACCCCAGCGAATGGGCAAATTATCTGAACAGCGCCGCGCAAGAATTGACGCACGATGTTTCAGGCAGCCTGAAAAACGCTGAACGCGCTGCCATCTTGCTGGGCGCAGAAGCGCAAAATCATCCTGATTACGGCAATATTTATCTTGCCGCGCAAAAGCTGGCGCGCGAAACAGGCGCGATTTTGGGCGTGTTGCCGCAAGCTGCCAACAGCGTGGGCGCAGACATCATCGGCATCAACCGCGCCAACATTGGCGATATGGTAGCCACGCCGAAAAAAGCCGTTATTTTGCTCAATATTGATCCTGAATACGATCTTGCAGGTGGCGCAGCAGCTGTTGTCGCATTAAAACAAGCGGGCAGCGTGTTGGCGTTTAGCGCGTATGAAAGCGAAACGCTGTTGGATGTTGCCGATGTGTTGCTGCCGATTGCGCCGTTCACCGAAACATCGGGCAGCTTAGTGAGCATGGAAGGGCGTTTGCAGTCGTTCCACGGCGTAGTCAAAGGCTTGGGCGACAGCCGTCCCTTGTGGAAAGTGTTGCGCGTTTTGGGCAATGTGTTTGAGCTGGATGGCTTTGATTTTGAAACCAGCGCCGATGTATTAGCCGAAGCCTTGGGCGATGTGGCGCAGTTGCCAGAAAAACTAAACAACGACAGCGAATTGCCCGCCAAAGCCAGCCGCTTGTTGGCAGGCAAAGGCGAGCTGGTGCGCGTGGGCGGCGTGGGCATTTATCACACCGATCCCATTGTGCGCCGTGCCGCATCGTTGCAACAAACCAGCCATGCTGCCGAGCCACGCGCCGCTATCCATCCGAAAACGCTGGCGCGGATGGGCTTAGCCGATGGCGAAATTGCCATTGCCACACGCCAAGGCAACGCGGTTGAAGTGTTCGTAACCCTGCAAGAAGACGACACGCTCCCTGAAAACGTGGTATTCCTGCCCGAACACCCCATCAACGCCCCGCTGGGCGGCATGATGAACGTGATTGAATTAAGAAAGGCAGCCTGAAAATGCAAGAGTGGTTTCAATCTCTATTTGCCCAAACGCTCGGCATGGGCGCACTCGGCAGCGACATCGGCTTGGTGGTGGCGATTGTGGTCAAAATCGTCATCATCTTGATTCCATTGATTTTAACCGTGGCATATCTGACTTACTTTGAACGCAAAGTCATCGGCTTTATGCAGCTCCGCGTGGGCCCCAACGTAACAGGGCCTTGGGGCTTAATCCAGCCGTTTGCCGACGTGTTGAAACTGCTGTTTAAAGAAGTGACCCGCCCCAGCTCGTCGAACAAATACCTGTTCTACATCGGCCCGATGATGGCGCTTGCCCCGTCGTTTGCCG
>CAUSAW010000012.1:0-28730 GCA_963529725.1 uncultured Kingella sp.
TCAGATGTGTATTAGTGAAATGTGCCTATCTTCCGCTTGCGATGCTTATGGTTTAACAGGTTGCGTTTCTTCTGGCGCAGGTTTAGATGCGGGTGTTTTTTCGGGTTCTACGGCATCTGTTTTTTCTGGCGTGGTTTTTTCTGCGACTGGTTTTTCTGACGCATTTTTTTCCTCAGCCATTTGGTCTTTTGCCACAGGTTTTACTGGCTCAACTTTCACAGGCGGTGGAGTAACCACTTTGCTAGGCGTGGTTTCTACTGCATCAGAAACTGCATCGTCTTTCACGATAGGCGCAACAAGCGCAGCGCCGCGAGAAATGCGTGGCGCTTGGTTTTTGCGTTGCGCTGATTTGGCGTAAGCATGGAATTGCGATGCCGTTGGGATGTACAACGTTACGTTGTGATACATCTTGCCCTTGCGGAAGGCGCGTGGATTAGCTGCCATCAATGCGCGCATGGCACGTTGCACGCTCATGCCGTGTGGGCGATAACGCGCGGCGATAGAAGCCAACGTTTCGCCTGAATGCACGCGATGATAACGCGGGTTCGCCGCGTGTGTTTTGGCGGTGCTCGGTGCAACTTCGTGCATTTCTTGTTGCATTTCAACATCATCTCTTTCAATGGTGCGATGTTGTTGCTGCGGTTTCAGTTCAACTGCTTTATGCGTACCACGATTAGAACGAGCCTGTGACGAATAAGGGCGATAGTGCGAAGGATTTATCATGGCGGTATATTGGCGAGTTTGATTACCCGCGCGAACGGTGAAAGTCAAAATGGGATCGTTTACAACGGAATTGGAGCGAAGACGAATGATGGCGTTGCCGTTGCCATGGGGAGCAACAGAACCGCTAATACCGCTACCAGACACGCTTGCGCCGTTTTGCAATACCGCTTGGGCTTCTTGCCCTGTTACCACGATGCTGCCTGAAAAAGGTTCGCCTAGATTGGATTGCACGTTTACACCGCCGATGCCCGCAACTGCGCTAAACGATGTGATTAGCGACAGCGATGCTGCAATCATTTTAGTATTCGTTTTCAAAATTTTATCTCCCTATCCGTGCGAACGCCCGCAAGCGGATTGATATTCAAGCTTAACAATTCTTAAACCACTATGATAGCGTTTTATACCTGTTTCTGCCAAGTAGAACCGCGTTAAACCGCCCAGAATATAGCCTCCTTACCACAACTTAACAAAACGGCGGATTTGCGCCCCCTTTTAGGCAGTCTGAAAACATATTATGATGTATCTTTCTCACTCTTGTTAACGAAAGCAAAAACATGAAAGTTTTATTATTGGGCGCACCTGGCGCAGGCAAAGGCACACAAGCACAATTCATCACGCAAGCATTCGGTATTCCGCAAATTTCCACAGGTGATATGCTGCGCGCGGCAATTAAAGCGGGCACCCCTTTGGGCTTGGAAGCGAAAAAAATCATGGATGCGGGTGGTTTGGTGCGCGACGACATCATCATCGGCATGGTTAAAGAGCGCATTGCCGAGCCCGATTGCGCCAATGGTTTTTTGTTTGACGGCTTTCCGCGCACGTTGGCACAAGCCGAAGCAATGGTTGCGGCGGGGGTGAATTTGGATGCGGTGGTGGAGATTAATGTGCCCGATAGCGCGATTGTGGAGCGCATGAGCGGGCGGCGCGTGCATTTACCATCGGGGCGCACTTATCATGTGAAATACAATCCGCCTAAAGTGGCTGGCAAAGATGACGAAACGGGCGAAGATTTGGTGCAACGTGATGACGACAAAGAAGAAACGGTGAAAAAACGCCTTGCGGTGTATCACGATCAAACCGAAGTTTTGGTGGATTTTTACAGCAAATTAACGGGCGAACACGCGCCGCGTTATATCAAGGTGGACGGCACGCAACCTGTTGAAACCGTAAAAGAAAATGTGATTACGGCGTTGAAGCAATAATCTCAACAATAAGGCAGCCTGAAACTGGGTTTAGCGGTTTTCAGGCTGCCTTGCACTATATGAAAGGACATCAACCATGAAAAAACTTCTACTCGCGCTGGCATTGCTGGGCGGTTTTCAGGCTGCCTTTGCAGATGGGGCAGACCACTTGGATAGACGCCAACAAGTTTTCATCCAAAATATGACCGAATACAACACAGAATTTAGCGAGCAAGATGTGCCGCTGCCCAAAGTGCCCAATCCCAACGAAGGCGATTGGTTTGAGCTGTATATTGATAATGTGTTCAAAGGCAGCCCGCGCATTTTGTTGAGCAGCATCACGCAAGCGCCTGATGGCAGCGTGCGCTATGTGTTCAACAATCGCTCCGAAGCAGGCTACGACAACATCACCGCCGAAGGGATGCTTTGCATCACGGGAACCAAATTGCTGGATTCGGAAGGCTCCAAGCTGAAAACTTTTGGCTATGCTGATTTGGTGAACCATCGCTGGATTGAGCCGCGCAACGCGCAATGGACAACGCTGGGCGGCAAGCGCAACGGCACAGACCGCGTGCGCCGCGTGCTTTATGATGCGTTTTGCATTGATACCAAAGCGCGCAACAGCGACGAAGAATTGCGCGCCCAGATTCGTAAACAAGGCAAAACAACGGAACGCGAATACGGCAAATGATTTTCAGGCTGCCTATCCGCATCAGGCAGCCTGAAAAAGATGATTACATCGTTTAATGGTTTAACCGCGTTTCAGGCTGCCTAAGCAGACAAGATAAGCGTTTCATTCAAAAAAGGATTTCATCATGTTCCACATCGCCCCACCCAATATTGCACCCTATCGCGCCCACGCGCAGCAGCATTTTCCCAGCTTGCTTACCCCCCGCCCCAGCAACAGCCATAAAGGCACATTTGGCACGGTGGGTATTATTGGCGGTGGCGATGGCATGACGGGCGCGGCATTGCTGGCGGGGATTGCCGCGCTGCAAACGGGTTGCGGCAAGGTGTTCGTTGGGCTTAACCAAGCCACGCTGCCCAGCGCCGCCTATGCCTATCACCCCGAATTGATGCTGGATAGCACCACGCATATTGTTCAGCGCAACAACATCAGCACATGGGTGATTGGCTGCGGCTTGGGGCAAAACGAATCCGCTGCGCGCGCCTTGCACGCCGTGTGGCACAGCAACCATCCGCAGCTAGTGTTAGACGCGGACGCGCTGCATTTGCTGGTCAATCATCCCAAATTATTCCCGCCCGCCAAACACACCGATTTGGTATTAACCCCGCACCCTGGCGAGGCCGCGCATTTGCTGGATGTGAGCGCCAGCCAAGTGCAAAGCAACCGCGCATGGGCGGCGCGCGAAATCGCCAATCGCTATCGCGCGTGGTGCATTTTAAAAGGGCATGAAACCGTTATTTCATCGGCGCGCGGCTTTTTGCACGTTAATAAAACAGGCAACGCAGGTTTGGCAACCGCAGGCAGCGGCGATGTGTTATCAGGCATTGTCGGCAGCTTGCTGGCACAAGGCATCGCCGCAGAAGAAGCCGTGCCCGCAGCGGTTTGGCTACACGGCGCAGCATCAGAAATCTTAGCCTACATACAAGTCGGACCCATCGGCTTGCTGGCGGGCGAAATTGCCGAAGCCGTGCGCTGGCTGAGAAATCGGCTCACCGCGAATATTTAAAACCCATGTTGTAAACCATTCCAAAAGGCAGCCTGAAAACCCATAAACCGATTTTCAGGCTGCCTTTTGATTATCTTGTCGCCAAACAAAAAACCGCATCCCAAAGGATACGGTTTTCTTTTCATTAGCAAAACTAATAAACGTATATCAAGCAGCAAAGGCTTGGTCTACGCGCTCGCGCAATTCTTTGCCTGGTTTGAAATGGGGTACGCGCTTTGCGGGCACTTCCACTCGTTCGCCAGTTTTTGGATTGCGCCCAACGCGCGGCGGGCGGTAGTTTAAGTCAAAGCTACCAAACCCACGGATTTCAATACGCTGACCTTTTGCAAGCGAGCGAGTCATGGTATCCACCAAAACTTTTACGCCGTATTCAATGTCTTTGGCTTGCAGCTCAGTGCCTTCGTTGTTTTCAATAAACAATTCAGCCAAGCGAGCCATTAACTCTGATTTGGTCATTGTGTTTTTACCTTGTTAGTTTTTGTTCAAAGATGCTTTAAGCAAATCACCCAAGCTGGTTGTGCCTGCGCTAGCGGAGCTGACTGCATTGATAGATTTCAACGCATCTTGGTCTTCTTTGCGATCTTTGGCTTTGATAGACAATTTAATGCTGCGGTTTTTGCGATCAACCGACAAGATGATGGCTTCAACTTCATCGCCTTCGTTCAACTTGGTGGTCAAATCTTCCACGCGATCAGCAGCAAATTCAGATGCAGGCAAGTAGGCTTCTACTTCTTCTGCCAAAGTTACCACTGCGCCTTTGGCTTCAACTGATTTAACCGTACCTTTAACCAAAGCACCTTTGTCGTTTACAGACAAGAAGTTGTTGAATGGATCGCCCTCAAGCTGTTTGATGCCCAAAGAGATGCGTTCTTTTTCAACATCAATCGCCAATACCACGGTTTCCACTTCTTCGCCTTTTTTGTATTTGCGAACAGCTTCTTCGCCTGATTCAGTCCAAGAAAGATCAGACAAGTGAACCAAACCGTCGATGTTGCCAGGCAAGCCCACAAACACGCCAAAATCGGTGATGGATTTAACCGCGCCTTTGAGTTTGTCGCCTTTGTTGTAGTTAGCTTCAAATTCTAACCAAGGGTTAGCTTGGCATTGTTTCATGCCCAAGCTGATGCGGCGTTTGTCTTCATCGATGTCCAAAATCATCACTTCCACTTCATCGCCCAGTTGAACGACTTTGCTTGGGTGTACGTTTTTGTTGGTCCAGTCCATTTCGGAAACGTGTACCAAGCCTTCGATGCCTTGTTCAATTTCCACGAATGCGCCGTAGTCGGTCAAGTTAGACACTTTACCAAACAGGCGTGAGCCTTGTGGATAGCGACGTGCCAAACCTTCCCATGGGTCTTCGCCCAATTGTTTCAAGCCCAAAGATACGCGTTGTTTGTCTTGGTCAAAACGCAATACTTTGGCTTCTACTTCTTTGCCCACTTCCAATACTTCGCTTGGGTGTTTTACGCGACGCCATGCCAAGTCGGTGATGTGCAACAAGCCGTCGATGCCGCCCAAATCTACGAATGCGCCGTAATCGGTGATGTTTTTCACGATGCCTTTTACGATGGTGCCTTCTTGCAAGGCTTCCATCAGAGCTTTGCGTTCTTCGCCCAAAGTGGCTTCTAGCACGGCGCGGCGGGATACTACTACGTTGTTGCGTTTGCGGTCTAGTTTGATTACTTTGAATTCAACTTCTTTGCCTTCAAATTGTGAAGTGTCTTTGATGGGGCGTACGTCCAACAAAGAGCCTGGCAAGAAGGCGCGGATGCTGTTAATCATCACAGTTAAGCCGCCTTTAACTTTGCCATTGATTACGCCAGATAGGATTTCGCCGTCTTCCATGGCTTCTTCTAGGGTAATCCAATCGGCTGCGCGTTTGGCTTTTTCGCGTGATAGTTTGGTTTCTCCGAAGCCGTTTTCTACGGATTCGATGGTTACGGTTACGAAATCGCCTACTTTAACTTCCAGTTCGCCCAAGGGGTTTTTGAACTCGGCGATGTCAATCAGAGATTCTGATTTCAAGCCTGCATTCACAATCACGAATTTGTCGGTGATGTCTACCACTTCGGCAGTAATCACTTCGCCATGATTCATTTCTTGGGTGTTAGAGTATTCTTCCAATAACTGGGCAAAATTTTCCATGTTTGGTTTTGCTTTCTATGCACCGCCAAGGTGTGCGGGGTTAGGTTGGTTGATTTGCTTATGCCCTTGGCTCATAAACAAAATCTGTTTTCAGGCTGCCTTTGCTGGCGCGTGAAAAGGAAAACGGCGCATTATACGCGCTTTTTGGGTTTTGAGTAGAGTAGAAGGCTGTTTTTGTGCGTTTTTTTGATCTGTTGTTGGTTGGGCGGTTGGATAGGGCAGCCTGAAAACGGCTCGCGCCCCCATTATTAGGCTTGCCATAACTGCGATTGGCGTTTTCAGGCTGCCTTTGGGCTGGCGTGATACCAATCTAACACTTGCTGCACGGTGTCTTCTATGCTGCGGTGGGATGTGTCCAGCAGCTTGGCATCGGGCAGTTGCTGCAAGGGGGCGACGGGGCGGTTGCGGTCGGCTTCGTCTCGCGCTTGGATGTCGGCGAGGATTTGGGCGAATGCTGCGCTATCCAACGGCACGCCGATTTGCTTGGCGCGGCGTTCGGCGCGGATTTGCGCGCTGGCGGTAAGGAAAATTTTGAGCTGAGCTTGGGGAAAAATCACCGAGCCGATGTCGCGCCCGTCGGCGACTAAGCCTTGCTCGGTTAAAAAATTGCGCTGGCGTTGCAACAGGGCTTGGCGCACAGCAGGCAGCTTGGCGACGGCGGATGCGCCCATGCCGATGTGTTCGCTGCGGATGGCTTGGCTTGCGTCTTGCCCGTTTAGCAAGATGGTTGCGCCGCGAAATTCGGCAGGCAACTGGGCGGCGAGTTGGGCAACGGCGGCTTCGTCTGTCCACGCGATGCCGTTTTGCTCGGCGTAAAGCGCGGTTAGGCGATAGAGCGCGCCTGAATCCAGATATGCCCAGCCGAGTGCGGCGGCGACGCGGGCGGCGATGGTGCCTTTGCCTGAGGCGGAGGGGCCGTCTAGGGCGATGACTTTTTGCATGGTGGTTTCCTTGTGGTGGGCGATGTTTTTTGAATGTTAGGCAGCCTGAAAAATAAGAAATACCGTCATTCCCGCGCAGGCGGGAATTTTGTTTGATATTCAGAAATTATTGTAAAAACAAACTGTTATTTAATATTAACCAAGATTCCCGCCTACGCGGGAATGACGGAGCTTTAACTATTTCTTGTTTCATTTTAGGTTGTGCAAAGGTTTCAGGCTGCCTTTAAATGATAGGGCAGCCTGAAACGGTGATTTCATCCACGCACGCAAAGCGTGGGTATGGCGGCGCAACGCCATGAGAACGGTTAAACCGCATAAAAGTTTTTTTCAGGCTGCCTTAGTGATGATGCAGCCTGAAAACGGATAAACGCGCCAAAACGGTTTGAGCTTCGCAGCAGCGCGTAAACGTGTTTTAACTCCGTTGAAGCCCACGGCTTTCAGGCTGCCAATGGCGCGAGCAGCTTGGCGAAGGCTTCTTCAAACTGTTTCAAGCCGTCGTTTTGCAGGCGCGTGGCGAGCGTTTCTACGTCTATGCCGAGCTTTTCGGCTTCAGCAAGCTGGGCGAATGCGGCTTGGGTGTTTTCAGGCAGCGTGCGCGCGGCGGTGCCTGTGGCGATAAAGGCTTTGAGCGTGGCATCGGGCACGGTGTTTACAGTGTGTTCCCCAATCAGCGCGTCCACATACAGCGTGGCGGGATAATCGGGATTTTTTACGCCTGTGGATGCCCACAGCAGCGATGCGCGGTGTGCGCCTTGCGCGGCAAGTGCGGCGAATTCGGCGCTGGCGAAATAGTCTTGCCAGTCTTGATAGGCGGCTTTGGCAAGGGCGATGGCGATTTTGCCGCGCAGGTGTTCAGGCAAGGTGCTGTCTAATGCGCCGTCAATGCGGGAGATGAAAAAGCTGGCAACTACTTGAATTTGGGCAACATTGCCACCGTTGGCGGCGAGCTGGGTTAAGCCTGCGGTGTAGGCAGCGTAGGCTTTCAGCGTTTGCTGGCGCGAGAATAATAGGGTGAGATTGATGTTGATGCCGCTGGCAACAAGGGCGCTGAGCGCTTCCAAGCCCGCATCGGTGGCGGGGATTTTAATCATGGCGTTGGGGCGATTGATGGCTGCCCATAGGCGTTTGGCTTCGGCGATGGTGCCTGCGGCATCGTGCGAGAGCTCGGGGGAAACTTCTAGGCTCACAAAACCTGTTTTGCCGTTTGAGCTGTCGTATTCGGCGCGGCACACATCGCAAGCGGCTTGCACATCGGCAACGGCAAGGGTTTCGTAGATTTCTTTGGGCGCTTTGTTTTGTTGTTTTAGCGCATTGATTTCGGGGGTGTATAAGGCATCGCCAGAAAAGGCTTTTTGGAAGATGGCGGGATTGGATGTTACGCCGCACACGCCGTCTGCAAGAAATTGGGCAAGTTCGCCGCTTTGAACCAAGCTGCGCGATAGATTGTCCAGCCAGATTTGTTGTCCGAGTTGTTTGACTTGTTTGATGGTGGTCATGGAGTTGCCTTTTATGGTGATGTTGAAAACGGCAATCGTAAAGGTTTTTTTACAATTTGGGTAGGGGAAAAATGGTTTTCAGGCTGCCCTAAACGCTGGGCGCAATAGGCAGCCTGAAAGCCGTAGGCTTCAACGAAGTTAAAACGCCAATGGGCAACTATTGGCTGGCGACGCGGCAAACAAAAAAGCGTTTCGCAATGAATTTGCAAAACGCTTTTGGTTGTAACGGAGATTAGCGAACGCCAGCGGCTTTTACATCGGCGATGTAGCCGTGGTCGTTAAGACGGATGTGGCGGAACAGCCAGCCATCGCACATATCCAACACTTCTTGCAGCGCGGTGATGTCGCCGTTTTCAAAGCGTCCTTGCAATTCGCCCATTTTTTTAACGAAGTTGGCGTGCACTTTTTTGTGCGGCTCGGTCATGCGGTAGTTGGCTGCTTCCAGCATTTTTTCTTCTTCGCTAAAGTGGTAAACGGTGTAGTCAATCAACGCTTGCAATTCTTGTTTGGTGGCTTCGTAGTCGGCGGATTTGAATGCGTCGTCTAGTTTATTGAAGTGATCTACAAGAATTTGATGTTGTTCGTCAACGTCTGCAAAGCCTGTGTTCAGGTCTTGTGTCCAATATACAAGTGCCATAGTTTTGTCCTTTAATATTTTGTATGGTGGGTTAAACGGTTTCCTATCTCCAAATCATAGGAAAATCACTAACTTGCTGTGATTTCGTTATTATCGTATAGGCTTAATATTCATACAATATTATTTTTTAGGCAGCGGCTCTAAATTTTTACTATCTGTTTGTTTTGTATTTGATTTATTGCGCAAACGGTTTGGTAGAACTGTTGTGATAAAATTTTGTTTTTAGTCAAATAAATAGGGGTTTGCGATGGTTCATCCATATCTTGTATGGGCGCGCGAGACGCTGGCAAGCGAGGCGGCGGCGATTGGCGAGGTGTCGGCGGGCTTGGGCGCGGATTTTGTGCGCGCGGCAGAAGCGATATTGGCTTGCCGCGGGCGAGTGATTGTGATGGGCATGGGCAAATCGGGGCATATTGGGCGCAAAATGGCGGCAACGCTGGCTTCCACGGGCACGCCTGCGTTTTTTGTGCATCCTGCCGAGGCGGCGCATGGCGATTTAGGGATGATTGTGGATGGCGATGTGGTGCTGGCGTTGTCTAATTCGGGCGAAAGCGATGAGATTTTGGCGATTTTGCCTGCGTTAAAGCGCAAGGATACGGTGTTGATTGGGGTGTCATCGAACGCGCAATCCAGTTTGGCGCGGTTTGCGGATATTCATATTCGGGCGGCGGTGTCGCACGAGGCTTGTCCGCTTAATCTTGCGCCCACATCCAGCACCACGGCGGTGCTGGCGTTGGGCGACGCTTTGGCGATTGTGTTGCTGCAAGCGCGGCGTTTTACTTCGGAAGATTTTGCGTTGAGCCATCCTGCGGGGAGCTTGGGGCGGCGGTTGCTGCTGACGGTGGGGGATTTGATGCACTCGGGCGATGAATTGCCTGCTGTGGCGGAGCAAACGTTGCTGAAATCGGCGATTGTTACCATGAGCGAAAAAGGCTTGGGGATGCTGGCGGTGGTGGACGTTTCAGGCTGCCTGAAAGGCGTGCTGACGGATGGGGATTTGCGTCGCTTGTTTGAACAGCGCGATTCGTTTGCAGGGCTTACGGTGAACGATGTGATGAAACGCAAGCCGAAATTTATCGCGCCCGATAAGCTGGCAAGCGAAGCCTTGCGCATGATGCAGGAGAAGCGGATTGGCGGGCTATTGGTGTGCGATGAAGGGACGCATTTGGTGGGCGCGCTGAATATGCACGATTTGCTTAAAGCGCGTGTGGTTTAAGGGTTTTCAGGCTGCCTATGATGAGCATCAAGGCAGCCTGAAAAACGGAATATGGTTTTTTGTAAACAAGATAGGATGAATAATGCAAGCACTGATACTCGGCGCAACGGGCGCAACAGGACAAACACTCACGCAGCAGCTTTTGGCGGATGCGCGTTTTCGATCGGTAACGGTTTTTGCGCGCCGCGAGCTGGCGTTGGCACACGACAAACTCACCACGCATATTGTGGATTTTCGGCAGCCTGAAACGTGGCAAGACAAGGTGCGCGGTGATGTGTTATTTTCTTGCTTGGGCACGACCATCAAAGCGGCGGGCAGCCAAGAAGCGATGTGGGCGATTGACCACGATTTGCAGCTTGCCTTTGCCCAAGCTGCGCAACGCAACGGCGTGTCGCATTATGTGTTGGTGTCGGCGCAGATGGCGGATGCCAACGCCCGCGCGTTTTATTCGCGCATGAAAGGCGTGTTGGAACAGGCGGTAACGGCGTTGGGCTTTGCGCACACGGCGATTTTGCGCCCGCCCCTGCTGCTGCGCCCCGACAGCCAACGCGCGGGCGAGATTTGGGCGGCGAGAGCGTTGGCGGTGTTTAATGCGCTGGGCTTGCTGCGCGCGTATCAACCGCTGCGGGTGGAATATTTGGCGGCGGCGATGATTGCGGCAAGCCTGCGCGATGAACGGCTGCGGATTTGGGAAGCGAATGAGATTCGCGATGTTTTGCTTGCTAAGGCAGCCTGAAAACAAGCGAAGCGAGTTTCAGCGAAGCTAAACCGAGTGAAACAAATTAAACGAGCGAAGCCCAAACGCAACACACAAAAAAACACGGTTATCAACAAGATAAACCGTGTTTTCATTTTTCAGGCTGCCTTTGCGCATTACCAGCTATCGTAATAACGGCGATAACGGCGGCGGCGATAACCATCATCGTAATAATCGCGGTTGCGGTAGTCATTGCCGTAGCGCATATCAATGCGGGTGCGGTCGTTGCCCCAGCCGTAGCGGATGTTGAAACCGTTGTCGGAATCGTAGCTGTATCCATAATCGCGATAACGGCGGTTGTCGCGGCGGTAATAGCGGTCGCGATCGCGGTAACGGCGATCGTAGCGTCTGCGGCGGTAATCGTCGTCGTAATAGCCGCGGTGGTAATCGCTGCGGTCAATGTCTATTCCAGGATTGGCGCGGTTATCCAGCTCAATGCGCGGCACTTCAAAGCTCGTGCTGTCGTCGCCATGATTCAGCAGGATTTCGGCGCTGGCACTGCTGGCGAATGCGCCCAGCAATAAAGCGAATAGGATGTTTTTCATGATGCGTCCTTTCAGATGAAGGTTGGCGGCTTGAAACGGCGGGCGATGCGAAGAGCTTGTTGCTTGGCGATAAAATTAAGCAAAACCGTGCGTTGCCAGCCGTTTACAAGACGGTTTTATTTTAACGCAAGCCGTTTTCAGGCTGCCTTAAAATTACATTTCATTACGCAAAGCCTTCACATCTCGCCCTTTTGCAAACGCGTGAGCAAAACATCGCAGCAGGCGGTGAGAATATCGCGCGTTTCGTTGAAATTGCCGGTGTACCACGGGTCGGGAACGTGGTCATACGGGCTATTGGCGGGCAGCACATCGGTAATCTTGAAGATTTTTTCAGGCTGCCTGCCAAATAATTTTTCCACGTCGCGCAAATTGCTGTCGTCCATCACAATTAAATAATCATAATCGCGCACATCGCTGGCTTTTAGCTTGCGACTCACAAAATCATGCGAAGCAATGCCCAGCCCGTCCAGCACATCGGCGGTGCCGCAATGCATCCCTTCGCCATCGTGCCAGCCCGATGTGCCTGCGCTGGCGGTTTGCACGGCGATGCCGCGCTGGGCGGCCATGTTGCGGAAAAGATATTCTGCCATCGGCGAGCGGCAGATGTTGCCCAAGCAAATAAAAAGGATTTTTTTCATCGTGTTGCTTCCCAAAAAAAGGTGGCATTGTAAAGAGATTGGGCGGATTAGGCAGCCTGAAAAACGGTTTTTGCGCTACAATCGCGCCTTTCTTGCTCAACTTCTATAAGGATAAAGCCATGTCTTTGCAACAAATTATTGAAACCGCTTTTGAAAACCGCGCAGAGATTACGCCTGCCAACGTGTCGCCCGAAGTGAAAGAAGCGGTGTTGGAAACCATGCGCCAGCTGGACAACGGCTCGTTGCGCGTGGCAGAACGCCGTGGCGTGGGCGATTGGCTGGTAAACGAATGGGCGAAAAAGGCGGTGTTGCTGTCGTTCCGCATCGCGGATAACGAGCTGGCAGATGATGGCGTGAACCGTTATTTTGACAAAGTGCCCACCAAGTTTGCCCACTGGTCGCAGGCGGATTTTCAGGCTGCCGGTTTCCGCGCCGTGCCCGGGGCGATTGCGCGTCGCGGCAGCTTTGTGGCGAAAAATGCGGTGTTGATGCCGTCTTATGTGAACATTGGCGCGTATGTGGACGAGGGCACGATGGTGGACACTTGGGTTACCGTGGGCTCGTGCGCGCAAATCGGCAAAAACGTGCATTTGAGCGGCGGCGTGGGCATTGGCGGCGTGTTGGAACCGCTGCAAGCTGCGCCCACGATTATTGAAGACAACTGCTTTATCGGCGCGCGCAGCGAGATTGTGGAAGGCGTGGTTGTGGAAGAAGGCAGCGTGATTTCCATGGGCGTGTTTATCGGGCAATCCACCAAAATTTATGACCGCGAAACAGGCGAAATCCACTATGGCCGCGTGCCTGCTGGCTCGGTGGTGGTTTCAGGCAGCCTGCCCAGCAAAGATGGCTCGCACAGCTTGTATTGCGCGGTGATTGTGAAAAAGGTGGACGCGAAAACGCGGGCGAAAACGAGCGTGAACGAGTTGTTGCGCGGGGTTTGATTTTTTCGCATCACATCAATGTTTGATTGATTGTTTTCAGGCTGCCTTGATGTGCTAAGGCAGCCTGAAAATCATTTTGATAAAGCCCAACCATGACTCGCTACGCCCTCACCCTATCCTACAACGGCAGCGCCTTTTTCGGCTTCCAAAAACAAGCCGCTGGCATCCCCACCATCCAAACCGCGCTGGAACACGCGCTCGCGCAAATTGCGGGCGAACCCATTGCCATCACCGCCGCTGGGCGCACCGACACGGGCGTGCACGCCACGGCGCAGGTGGTGCATTTTGACAGCCACGCCACGCGCCCGCTCACGGCTTGGGTGCGCGGCGTGAACGCGCATTTGCCCGACGGCATTGCGGTGTTGCACGCCCAAGCCGTTGCGCCTGATTTTCACGCGCGGTTTGATGCGTGCGCTCGGCGTTATCGCTATCTGCTGCAATCTGCGCCTGTGCGCTCGCCTCTGCTGGCGGGGCGGGCGGGCTGGACGCATTATCCGCTGGATGTTGCCGCCATGCGCCAAGCCGCTGCGCTGCTGTTGGGCGAACACGATTTTTCCAGCTTTCGCGCCGCCGAGTGCCAAGCCAAATCGCCTGTGAAAACGGTGTATGCGATTGCGTTTTCAGGCTGCCCTAGCTTGGTCAAAATAGATTTTCACGCCAATGCGTTTTTGCATCACATGGTGCGCAATATCGTTGGCGCGTTGGTGTATGTGGGCTGCGGGCGGCTTGCGGTGGGCGAGTTTACCGAGATGTTTGCCGCGCAAAGCCGCTTAACCGCGCCGCCCACGTTTATGGCGGATGGCTTGTATTTCACGGGCGTGGACTATCCTGAAAAATGGGGGATTAGGCAGCCTGAAATGCCTGAATGGTTGTGAAGTGGTTTTATCTATGCAAAATGGGTTTTCAGCCTGCCTTATCGCCATCCCGATAACCCCGCCCCGCAAATCGGTTTACAATTCCCCTTTTCCCAAAGGCAGCCTGAAAACGGCTTCGCATTATGAACTGGACATTCAACCCCGTTAGCATTCTGCTTATTGTGTTTATCGCGCTGGGCTATTTCAGCAAAAACGGTGCAATTTGGATTTCATCCAGCATCTTGCTGGTGGTGCAACAAACCGTGCTCACGCGCTATTTGCCGCAAGCCGACCGCCCGCTGATTAGCTTGGGCATTTTGATTTTAACCATCGGCATTCTCGCGCCACTGGTATCGGGCAAGGTGCAGCTGCCGCCTGTGGCGCAATTGTTTGACCTTAAACTGCTGGTTGCCGTGTTCACAGGCATTTTTGTCGCATGGCTGGCGGGGCGCGGCATCGGCGTGATGCAATCGCAGCCCAACCTGATTATCGGCTTGCTGGTGGGTACGGTGATTGGGGTAACGTTTTTTAACGGCATCCCCGTTGGACCGCTGATTGCGGGCGGGTTGCTGTCGTTGCTTTTTATGAACAGCAAATAATCGTTTTCAGGCTGCCTATGCCCACCACTCAAAGGCAGCCTGAAACCCTGTAAACACACTCAACCCCATCCCACCATGCAGCTCACCCCCCTATTCCAGCCCACCCCGCTCACATCCCTGCCCCCGCTCTCGCTCTACATCCACATCCCGTGGTGCATCCAAAAATGCCCCTATTGCGACTTCAATTCCCACAAAATCAAAACCACGCTGGATGAGCAGAGCTACATCCAAGCCCTAATTGCCGACCTAGAAACCGAGCTGCCGCACATCTGGGGTCGCCCGATAGAAACCATCTTTATCGGCGGCGGCACGCCCAGCGTGTTCAGCGCACAAGCGATTGACGAGCTGCTCTCCGCCATCCGCGCCCGCGTGAAAATCCAGCCCGAAGCCGAAATCACGCTAGAAGCCAACCCCAGCACCTTTGAGCGCGAAAAATTCCACGGCTTTAAAGCAGCAGGCATCAACCGCCTATCCATCGGTGTGCAAAGTTTCAACGATGCGCACCTTGCCCGCATCGGGCGCATCCACAACGCCGCCGAAGCGCACGCCGCCATCCAAGCAGCCGTGCAAATTTTTGAGCGCGTCAACATAGATTTAATGTATGCCCTGCCGCATCAAACCCCCGCCCAAGCCCAAGCCGATGCCCAAGCCGCCATCGCCCACGGCACCAGCCACATCAGCGCGTATCATCTCACGCTAGAACCCAACACCCCATTCGGGCACACACCGCCGCAAGGCATCCCCGACAGCGAAACCGCCCAAGACATAGAAGACACCGTACACGCCGCCCTAGCCGCCGCAGGCTACGCCCAATACGAAACCAGCGCATTCGCCACCGCCCCAAGCCAACGCGCCCGCCACAACCTAAACTACTGGCAATTTGGCGACTACATCGGCATCGGCGCAGGCGCGCACGGCAAAATCAGCTACCACAGCCACATAGAACGCACCAGCCGCAGCCGCCATCCCAGCGAATACCTTGCCGCCATGCAAAAGCAGCCTGCAACCGCCATCCGCCGCGCCCCCATCGCACCGCAAGATTTAGCAGGCGAATTTATGATGAACGCCCTGCGCCTGCTGGACGGCGTGCCCAGCGCATTTTTGCCCGAACGCACAGGCATCAACGCCGCTCAAATCAGCCGCGCCATCCAAGCCGCCCAGCAAAAAGGGCTGCTGGACAGCAATCCGCTGTATTTCCGCCCCACCGCGCTGGGGCAACGGTTTTTGAACGATTTGATTGAGTTGTTTTTGTGAACAGGGTGGCGGGTTAGGGCAGCCTGAAAACGAGCGAAGCGCGTTTCTGCGAAGCTAAAACGTTTTTTAAATTCGGTATTTAGATTTTCAGGCTGCCTATTTCATGTGGGCGACTTTGGTTAAACGATTGGCACAAACGATTGTTGTAAACACGATGGCGCAGATTAAGGCAGCCTGAAACACCGTTTAGCACGGCGCAAATGGAACGGCGACGGCTCGTTGCCAAATCGCAGGTTGAATTTGGCATTGCGCTTTGTTGTTCATAATAATGTCGGCGAGCCGCCGACGCTCCATCTGCTGTTGATACGGTAAACAAAGGCAGCCTGAAAACGAACGAAGCGCGTTTCTGCGAAGCTAAAACGTTTTTTTAGCTGCCATTTTAGGTTTTCAGGCTGCCTCTGAGACTTTGCAAAGGTTGCAGCGTGTAGCAATGGTTGATATTAAGCGGGGTGCAGGGGTGAGGGCTGTTTATATTTGGTGTTGTGGGGGCTTTTGTGTCATAAAACAGTCTCTGCTGCGTTGCCAATCCTCGCAAGGTGCTTACCTTGCTGCGGTTTGCGCCTTGCATAACCTGCTTTCTGACGCAAAATCCGCCTCACAAACCAAATATAAACAGCCCTTCCCCCGCTCGTGGTAGGCGGCGAAACGCCTGCTCTGGCAAAAAAATAGCTATGTTTAAAAGCAGCCTGAAACGCAGTTCTACACCACTCAATCCCATTCGCACCCCA
Organism: uncultured Kingella sp.; assembly: GCA_963529725.1. GTDB lineage: Bacteria > Pseudomonadota > Gammaproteobacteria > Burkholderiales > Neisseriaceae > Kingella_B. The sequence continues at coordinate 16,350 of CAUSAW010000012.1, forward strand.
AAGCCCATTTGCATCCCGCCCCCTTTTTCAGGCTGCCTAAACCCACCCCCCAAAAAAACCACACCATGACCACCCAACCCACCCCCCACCGTCTTCTTCCCCTGCTCCTTGCCACCGCCGTTTTCATGCAAATGCTGGATGCCACCGTGCTCAACACCGCGCTGCCCACCATGGCAACCGCCCTGCACGAATCGCCGCTGCAAATGCAATCCGCCGTGGTTTCCTACGCGCTCACGCTCGCGCTGCTGATGCCGTTAAGCGGCTGGTTAAGCGACCGCTTTGGTATCCGCCAAGTGTTTTTTGGCGCGATGCTGATTTTTGTGCTCGGCTCTGCCCTGTGCGCTGCCGCCACCAATTTGCCGCTGCTGGTTGCCGCCCGCGTGGTGCAAGGCATTGGCGGCGCGATGATGACCCCCGTGCCACGCTTGGTGATGGTGCGCGCCTACAACAAAACCCAGTTGATTAACATGATGAATTATGTGGTGATGCCCGCGCTCATCGGCCCGATTATTGGCCCGATTGTGGGCGGCTACTTGGTGGAATACGCCTCTTGGCATTGGATTTTTTTGATTAACCTGCCCGTGGGGCTGGCGGCGGCGTATCTCACGCGCAAAATCATGCCCGATTTTGCGCAAGTTGCCGCGCCGCGCAAGTTTGATTTGGCGGGGTTTTTGTTATTTGGCGCGGGCGCGGTGGGATTGAGCGTGGCGGTGGAAACACTGCAACGCGCTGGTGAAGCATGGCTGGCGGGCGGCTTGATGCTGCTGGGCATCGCTGCGCTGGCGGGCTATGTGTGGCACGCCAAGCGTACCGCCGAGCCGTTGTACGACAAAAATCTGCTCAAAGTGCGCACCTATCGCTTGGGGCTACTGGGCAACCTGTCGGGACGCATCGGCATGAGTTCGCTGCCGTTCACACTACCCCTGCTGCTGCAAGTGGGCTTTGGGCACAGCGCCACCGTGTCGGGCTGGGCGTTAGCACCGATTGCCGCCGCGTCTATTTTCGCCAAATCGCTGGTGAAGCCGCTGGTGAGCCGCTTTGGCTACCGCAAAATGCTGATGAGCAACACCGTGATTATCGGCGCGATGATTATGCTGCTCGCGCTGCCCTCCGCCAGCACGCCGCTTTGGCTGCTTACGCCGCTGCTGCTGCTTTTGGGCGCGTGCAACTCCATCCAGTTCACGGGCATGAACACCATCACGCTGGCGGACGTGCGCCCCTATCAAGCTGCCAGCGGCACCAGTTTAATGTCGGTGAATCAACAAATTGCCGTTGGATTTGGCACGGCGATTAGCGCGGCATTGCTGCATTATTTCTCCACGCTGTCTGCCTTGGCGGGCAATGTGCAAACCGCGTTTCGCTGCACGTTTTTGGCGATTGGCGGCTTTACCCTGTTTTCAGGTTTGATTTTTGCGCGACTGCATCGGCTGGATGGGGAGAATTTGATTGAGCGGTAGGGGGAAATGGGAAGATAAAGGCAGCCTGAAAACGGTATTTTTTGGTTTTCAGGCTGCCTATTGATGCCATTCCCACCTAGTAAGCAAAAATAACAACGATGCAAGTAGATTGGGCATAAATGCCCGACCTACTAATCGGATGCTTGCCACAAAGCACCAACCTATTTTCAGGCTGCCTTTCCATTATCGCCCAAGGCAGCCTGAAAACGAGCAATCCTCGTTTCAGGCTGCCTTTAACCTTTCTCCCCCCCCTCAAATCAACTGCTCCCCCCAATGCAATTTTTGCCGCAAGGTCTTGTAATACTGATAACTATTCGGGTGCAACACGCGCAGTTCGTTGTGGTAGCGGTGGATGATGATTTCATCCATGTTTTGAATGTCCACAAACGATTGCCCATCGTAATGCACGCGCGCGTCGCCCGCTTTGGTAATCAAAATGCGGATTTCGTTGGCATCGCCAATCACAATTGGGCGGTTGGTCATGGATTGCGGGCAAATCGGCACCAGCGTCAGGGCGCGGATGGCGGTTTGCAAAATCGGGCCGCCCGCCGCCAGCGCGTAGGCGGTTGAGCCTGTGGGCGTGGACACAATCAAGCCGTCACTGCGCTGGGTGTACACAAATTCGTTGTTGATAAACACTTCAAATTCAATAATCTGCCCCGCGCCGCCGCGCGACAGCACCACATCGTTGAGCGCGATGCCGTGATAAATTGTTTCGCTGCCGCGTTGCACGGTGGTTTCCAGCAAAATGCAGTCGTCCGCCAAATAATCGCCCGCCAGCATTTTGCTCAGTTCCGCTACCATGTTTTCGCGCGGCACTTGGGTGAGAAAGCCCAAATGCCCTTGGTTTACACCAATCAGCGGCACGCGATAGGGCGCGGCTTCGCGGGCGGCGGAAAGAAATGTGCCATCGCCACCCAACACGATAATCACATCGCAATCTTGCCCGATGTTGTCGCTGATGGCGCAAAGCTGCTGGTCGGCTTCGCTGACTAAACCGTTGTCGGCGCAGGGTTTGTCTATCACGATGGCAAGCTGTTGCGCGTGCAAAAAGGCGATAAGTTGGTGGATAACGGGGGCGATGTCGGGCGTGTTGGGGCGGGTGAGTATGCCGATGCGGTGGAATTTGCTGGGGTTCATGGTAAGAGAGTTTTTTGGTAGGGGGGATTAGGCAGCCTGAAATAGGGTTGGCGGATGGTTTTTTCAGGCTGCCTTTAAACCATAGCGCACGGTATAGGCAGCCTGAAAATATCTTCCATCCATTCTCAGGCTGAAACCTTTGCAAAATCTAAAACACTACAAGAAATAGTCAATTCTCCGTCATTCCCGCGCAGACGGGAATCTTGGTTGAGCTAACGCAATGATTTGTTTTTGCATGAGTTTATAAATATTAAGCAAGATTCCCGCCTGCGCGCACTACTGTCCGGAATAAATTTTTGAAGAAAATTTATTTAAAAACAGCATGATTTATGCAAATCCTTTTGTTTCAACATACTGTTTTACCCCTAAAAAAGCTACTTTTAAGCACCATTTTGGAGTGTTGGGCGCATTACGCACGGTTCTATGTAGTACCTATTTTTATGATTTATAAGGACTTTATTGGACGAAAATTATTCCGGACAGTAGTGCGCCTGCGCGGGAATGACGGCATTTCTTAATTTTTCAGGCTGCCTTAAATAAACGGACTTGCTTTCACCAAACACGCAATATGCGCTTTCGCGCTTTTGGCAAGGCTGGTAAGCTTATAGCCGCCTTCTAGCACCGAAACAATCCGCCCTTCGCTGTGGCGATTGGCAATCAGCATGATTTTTTTGGTTATCCATTCATAATCGGCTTCAGTTAGGTTCAGATGCCCCAAATCGTCGTTGCGGTGGGCATCAAAGCCTGCGGCAAAAAATATCATCTGCGGGCGAAAGCTGGCAAGGCGCGGCAGCCATTGGGCGCGCACCACATCGCGAAACGCATCGCTGCCATCGCCCGCTTTGAGCGGCGAGTTAATCACATTCGGATTGCTGCCCGTAAACGGCACGCCGCTAAACGGATACAGCGGATGCTCAAACGACGAGAGCAGCATTACGCGCGGATCATCGCGAAAAATATCTTCCGTGCCATCGCCATGATGCAAATCAAAATCCACAATCGCCACCCGCGCCAAGCGGTATTCGGCGATGGCGTGCATGGCGGCAACGGCAACATTGTTGATAAAACAAAAACCTGCGGCTTTATCGGCATGGGCGTGATGGCCGGGCGGGCGGATGGCGCAAAAGGCGTTTTTGGCTTGCTTTTTCATCACCATGTCCACCGCTTTGATGGCTGCGCCAGCGGCATGGCGGGCGGCGGCAAGCGTGTCGCGGCTTAAATAAGTGTCTTCTTCAATTTTCACCGTGCCATTGCTGGGGATTTGGTTTTCCAGGCTGTTCAAATACTTGCGGGTGTGCACGCGCGATAGCTGGATGTCGGTTACTTCGGGCGCTTCGATTTTTTGCAGCAAATGCCACAGGCCCGATTTGCGCAACACGCGCTCAATCGCTTCCAGCCGCTTCGGGCTTTCGGGATGCTCGCCGCTCACAAAATGCGTGCGGCAAGCGGGCGAAAATATCCACGCGGTGCGCCCTTTAATCGCCAGCAGGCGCAACAATTTGGCGCGGGCAAAACGATACTGCCGCAGCATCAGCATCACAGGAAACGGCGGTTTGGCGGGCAATTTGCTTTTCAGGCTGCCTATCACGCGGCGTGTGCGAATCCGCGCCCAGCGGATAATCTTGTTGGCAAGGCGTTTCAGACTGCCCAAATAAGTTTTGCTGCGAAAAAGCAAGTTCATCGGATTAAGCACGGTGGCGTTCTATTTCAATCCCCACTTCGCGCACATCGGGCAACACGCCCGCCTTGCTTACGCGCAAACGCAGCTGCGGTGTGGGATAATGTTCAAACACAAGCTGGGCAACAAATTCGGCAAGGCTTTCCAGCAGCTTAAAATCGCAATCGGCAAGCTCTTGGCGAATCAGCTGGCACACCTCGCCATAGTGAATGGTGTGTTCAATGTTGTCGTCTTGATGGCTGTTTTCAGGCAAAACAATGTCTAAATCCAAGATAAGCGTTTGTTTATGCTGGCGTTCCCAGTCATACACGCCAATGAGTGTATCCGCCTTCATGCCGTGTAAGAAAATTTTGTCCATTTGCTTAAAGTTCCGTTAAAATACGCACGATTTTTGTTATTGTAAACGAAAGGCGCGGTGTTTGTATGTTCTTATTCGCATTGATGATTGCGGTGGTGGCTTATTTAATTGGCTCGGTTTCATCCGCCATTTTGGTTTCCAAAAAAATGGACTTGCCAGACCCCAAAACATACGGCTCGGGCAACCCTGGGGCAACCAACGTGCTGCGCAGTGGCAACAAAAAAGCCGCTGCCTACACCCTGCTGGGCGATGCGTTTAAAGGCTTGCTTGCCGTTGGCTTGGCGCGTTGTTTAACCACTTGGCTGGGCTTGCCCGATTACACCGTGGGCTTGGCGGCGATGGCCGTGGTGCTGGGGCATATGTATCCCATCTTTTTCAGCTTCAAAGGCGGCAAAGGCGTAGCAACAGGCTTTGGCGTGATTTTGGCGATGTCGTTTTGGACGGCATTTTGGGTAGCGTTGATTTGGGCAACGATTGCATTTAAATTCAAAAAATCTTCTCTCGCCGCGTTAGTCGCCGCCGCCGTAGCGCCGTTTGTTGCCTTTATCGTGATACAGCATCCTTATCATCCGAGCTGGGGTTGGTCGCTGGTGGTGGTTTCTACGCTGGTGATTATGCGCCACCGCGATAATATTAAACGCATGCAAGCGGGCAACGAGCCTGATGTGGGCAACACCGCCGCGCCTGCCGAACCTGCCAACCCTGTTGCGCCCGTCGCTGCAAATGCACCACAAGCCGAGCAGACGCAAAAAGTGGAACAAGTGCTGGTATTGCAAAAGAACGCGCGACGCTCGTGAAGCCATTTTCAGGCTGCCTGAAAGCAATCATAGGCAGCCTGAAATGTATGTGCGCGGCAAACGTGCTGGCTGGATAACACCGCGCCCAAGCCCATCAACCTGTATCAATCATAAGGCAGCCTGAAACAGGCAAACGGCGTTTTCAGGCTGCCTCATCAATAAAATCAACAATATGTAGCACGGCATCGTCCGCTACCACATTCCATTCAAGCAAAACAAACATGCAAACCAAAACCCTCCCCCAATGGCTCGCCCATTTAGAAACCGCCCACCACACCCCAATTGACATGGGCTTAGAGCGCGTAACCCAAGTGAAAAACGCGATGAACCTTGCGCCAGCCTGCCCCATTATCACCGTGGGCGGCACCAACGGCAAAGGCTCAACCTGCGCGTTTTTGTCGCACATCTATGCCGCCGCGGGCTATAAAGTCGGCACACTCACCAGCCCGCATCTGCTGCGCTTTAACGAGCGCATCGCCATCAACAACCAGCCCGTGAGCGATGAAGAAATCGTTGAGGCGTTTGAGCGCATTGAAGCTGCGCGCGGCGATATTTCACTTACTTATTTTGAATTCAACACTTTGGCGGCAGTGGATATTTTCGGGCAGCACCAAGTGGACGTGATGATTTTGGAAGTAGGCTTGGGCGGACGGCTGGATGCGGTCAATATTTTTGACACCGATTGCGCCATTGTTACCAGCGTGGATTTGGATCACCAAGATTATCTGGGCGACAGCATAGAGCAAATCGGCAAGGAAAAAGCGGGCATTTTCCGCGCGGGCAAGCCTGCCATTTTTGGGCAAGACCCTGCGCCGCATTCGCTGGGGCAACACGCCAAAAACATCGGCGCAAAGCTGTTGCAACTCAATCACCAATTTTCCTACATCGCGCGCATTGATAGCTGGCAATGGCAAGCCAACAACGGCAGCCTGAAAATTGATTTGCCGCTGCCTGCCCTGCAAGGCGCGTTTCAGCTCAACAACGCTGCTTGCGCCGTTGCCGCCGTGCAAATCATGCGCCAGCAATTGCCCGTGAACCAAGAAGCCTTGGCGCAAGGCATTGCCCAAGCGCAAAACAGGGCGCGCTTTCAAATCATCCAACAGCAGCCTGAAATCATTTTAGATGTGGCGCACAATCCACACGCCGCCCGCGCATTAGCCAGCAGCCTGAAAAACCTGCCTGCCAAGCGCACCTTCGCCGTGTTCAGCATTCTTGCCGATAAAGACAGCGACAGCGTGATCAGCATTTTGCGCGACAGCATTGACGAATGGTTTATCGCCCCGCTGGATTTGCCACGCGGCATGACGCTCACCGCGCTCACCGCCAAGCTGAAAAAACACGACATTAAAGCCATCCATCCGCATAACACCATTCAGGCTGCCTACACTGCTGCCTTATCTCAAGTTACGGAAAATGATAGAATTATTGTGTTTGGCTCATTTCACACCGTAGCTGGAATTTTAGGCTGTTTGTCTCACAAAACAACCGCCACCGCATCAGAAAGACCCGTAAACATGAAGCAAGAATCTCAAAACCCACAACCCGAACACCACGAAGACCAAGCCGTTTTAGACGCATACGAACACCTGAAAAACAAAAATCGCCGCCGCTTAATCGGTGCAGGCGCGATTACCGTGTTGGCGGGGGGCTTGTTTGCCGCCGTTGCCAGCAATGGTCCCAAAGACAACATTGAGCCCAAAATGGCGCAACCGCAGCAGCAACAGCACGTTACCACCGAAGTGCTGCGCCCCAGCGGCGCACCGCAAGCGGCTTCAACCGTGCCGACTTTAAGCGCTGCCCAAGCCAGCCGCCCTGCTTCGCCCAGCACCGCCGTTCAGCCTGCCAAGCCGTTGCCACAAGAGCGAACCAGCGCTAAACCTCGCGTGCAACCTGCCGAACCCATGCTAGATGATGCCGACACGCAAGCCAGCCTTGCCGAAGAGCGCCGTTTGCGCCGCGAAGAACAGCGCAAGGCAAAAGAACAACGCCGCTTAGAGCAACAACAAGCGCGCGAAGAAGCCGCCCGCAAACGCGCCGAAGCCCGCCAAGAACGCGCCGAAGCCCGCGCCCGCGCCGAGCAAGAACGCATCGCCAAAGCCCGCGCCGATGAAGCCCGCCGCAAACAAGCGCAAGAAGTGGTCGCCAAAGCCGAAGCCGAACGCGCCGCCAAACAAAAAGCCGCCTTGGAGCGCGCCGCCGAGCAAAAAGCTGCCGCCGATGAAGCGCGCCGCGCCGAACGCGCCAAATTGTTGGCACAGCAAAAAGCCGCTGCCGAACGCGCCGCGCAAGCCAAAGCCGCGCAGAAAAAAGCGGACGACAAAACCGCCAGCAAAACTGCGCCCAAGCAGCCTGAAAAAGCCGTAGCCAACAAAGACAGCAAAGAAAAACGCGCCAGCGTGCAAGTGGGCGCATACCGCGACATCAATGCCGCCAAAGCCGCGCAGCAAAAAATGAAAGGGCTGAACTACTCTTCATCCATTGAAGAAGTGAACACCGATAAAGGCAAGGTTTATCGCTTGAAAACTGGCTCATTCCCGAACCGATCCGAAGCTGAACTCGCCGCCAGCAAGCTCAAAGCGCGCGGCTTGGGCGGCATCGTGCTGGAACAAAAATAATCACCCCAAACCGTGAATCATCGCCATGACCCTTTTTGACCTACTCGCATTCACCACCATTTTCGCCTGCATTGTGCTTTCCGCCATGCGCGGATTGATGGGCGAAGTGTTTTCGTTTGTGGGCTGGCTGCTGGCTTTGGTGGTGGCGCGGTTTTTGGCGGTGGATGTGTCCAACATCATGTTTTCTTCCATGCAGCCGCGCGAATTGGCGGTGGTGTGCGCGTTTGTGGCGATTTATGTGGTAACGCGGTTGGCGTTGGCGTTTACGCATCAAGTGTTTGATTTAATCATCAAAAAAGCGCATTTATCCACGCTTAACCGCATTGGCGGCGCGGCATTAGGCAGCCTGAAAGGCGTGTTGGTGGTGAGCATCGCGGTGTTGCTGTGCGCGTTTAGCGATTTGCCCAAAGACAACGAATGGCGCGATTCCATCAGCGCGCCGTTTTTTGAAAGCATCGCGCTGATGGGCACGCCTTACCTACCCGAATTTTTGGCAAAACAAGTTAAATTTGACCACAACGACACTGCCCTACCCTTAGGCGCATTGCCCCCAGCAGGCAACAACGCCACACGCAACGCCACAGACGATGATGCCAACCGCAACCCGCGCCACAATCCCCAAACCAAACGCGCCAGCATCGGCGAGCCCGACCACAAAAGCAGCCTGAAAAAGGATAAAGCCGATAAAAGCGAGCATTCAGGCAGCCTGAAAAAGCAAAAAGAAGGCGCAAAAAAACGCGCCAACAAATCAAACCCCAAGCAATCCCCTTAGGACTACTGGCATTGGAACGCATCGGCAAGGTGCAGAGTATGCGGGTAGTCCTTCAATTTTGGATGGCGCATTTTTGACTGCGATACGGCAGTAGGCAGTCTGAAAACCATGCAGGCAAAGCATTTTCAGGCTGCCTTATCGCGGCTCACAGCCCAATCATCAGCAACCCATTCGCAAAGGATAAAAACATGGTAACCCTTATGGAAAAAGAACGCCTGCTCAATCTCATTGCCTACGCCGAATCCATCGTTCTCTTGCGCGTTGCCCCTGCCTATTTGCGCGATCGGCTCACCCGCTTTCTTGGCGAACAGCGCAGCAGGATACTTGCGGCAGCGCCCGAAGCCATTGATCTCAACGCAATCCCCGCCATCCAAGACATCCCATCCAAAACATCATAGAGCAATACAAAAACCATCCCGTTTTATCCAATGCCCCAGCGCAACCCCAGCGCAGCGCGCCCAAACGATAGCCCAACGCTCAAAGGCAGCCTGAAAACGCGTTTACCCGCTTTGGCAAAGCCCAAACCCATTTTCAGGCTGCCGCACCACCCCTCCAACCCCATCTCAACCACTCCACGGAGACCCCCATGTGCGGCGTATTAGGACTTGTATCACACGAACCCGTAAACCAACTGTTGTATGACGGCTTGCAAATGCTGCAACATCGCGGGCAAGACGCAGCAGGCATCGTAACCAGCCAAAACGGCTATTTTCATATGCACAAAGGGCAAGGCATGGTGCGCGAAGTGTTCCGCACCCGCCATATGCGCGATTTGCACGGCAACGCAGGCATCGCCCACGTCCGCTACCCCACCGCAGGCAACGCAGGCAGCCCCGCCGAAGCCCAACCCTTTTACGTTAGCTCGCCCTTTGGCATCGTGCTGGCGCACAACGGCAATCTCACCAACACCGCCGAGCTGCACCAAGAGGTCTATACCCAATACCTGCGCCATGTAAACACCCAATCCGACAGCGAAGTGCTGCTCAACGTGTTCGCCCACGAGTTGCGCCAAGCCGTTAGCCAAAACGCCGACCCCCTACATCTCACCCTAGACAACATTTTTGACGCCGTTACCCAAGTGCACAAGCGCGTGCGCGGCGCGTATGCCATCGTTGCCATGATAGCGGGCTACGGCATGCTCGCCTTCCGCGACCCCAACGGCATCCGCCCGCTGGTGCTGGGCAAGCAAGAGAAAGACGGCAAAACATCATGGGCGGTTTCATCCGAAAACGTCGTCTTCGGCGGACTTTCCTACCAGCTAGAACGCGACATCCAAGCAGGCGAAGCCGTGTTCATTGATTTTGACGGCAACCTACACAGCCGCCAATGCGCCGAAACCCCACGGCTCAACCCCTGCCTATTTGAATACGTTTACTTCGCCCGCCCCGACACCATCATGGACGGCGTGTCCGTGTACCAAGCCCGCGTGGACATGGGCGTGCTGCTCGCCGAAAAAATCAAACGCGAAATCAACATCGACGAAATAGATGTTGTCATGCCCATCCCCGACACCAGCCGCCCCAGCGCCTTAGAACTTGCCCGCGCGCTGGGCAAACCCTACCGCGAAGGGCTGATTAAAAACCGCTACATCGGGCGCACCTTTATCATGCCCGGGCAAGCCACGCGCAAAAAATCCGTGCGGCAAAAGCTCAACACTATCCCCAGCGAATTCAAAGGGCGCAACGTATTATTGGTGGACGACAGCATCGTGCGCGGCACCACCAGCCGCGAAATCGTGGACATGGTGCGCGAAAGTGGCGCAAACAAAATCTACATCGCCTCCGCCGCCCCCGAAGTGCGCAATCCCAATGTGTACGGCATTGATATGCCCACGCGCGAAGAGCTGATTGCCCACAACCGCACCGCCGCCGAAATCGCCCGCGAAATCAACGCCGATGCCTGCGTGTTCCAAGATTTAGCCGAGCTAGAAGCCATCATCCGCAAGCTCAACCCCAAAATTGAAGGCTTGGATTCATCCTGCTTCAACGGCGAATACATCACCGGCGACATCGACGATGCCTATCTCAAACGCCTATCCAGCAGCAAAAAGCAGCCTGAAAACCAGCCACAGCCCACGCATATTGATTACAACGTGAGCGTAGATAATAGCGAAGAGTAAGCCGCCAACCATAAGGCAGCCTGAAAATGGATTTTTGGTTTTCAGGCTGCCGCTGTTTATAGTCGTTCCAATTAAGACTTAGGCAAGGCGGCGAGCCGCAGATAGTACAAGTAGTACAGCAAGGCGAGCCAACGCTGTATAAGGCTTAATTGGTACGACTATATTTTGGCTTTGGCAAAAATGCCTATCCAGCAATAAAAAAGAAGGCAGCCTGAAAACGTGTTTGAAACATTTTCAGGCTGTCTTTGGCGTCTAAAAATTACTTATTCCTAAACGGATTTTGCGAACGGCGGATGCCGCCTTGTTTCGCCAGATGCGGCAGTTCGCGTTTGAAAAAATCCGCATATGGCTCTGCGCCGGGGGAGAGGTAGATTTTGTCGAGTGATTCTCTAACCGACGGCGCGTATTCGAGATACATCTGATTGTTCTCCCACTCAGTATGAATGCGCTCGTCTTCCGGCAAGTCGCCGATATAGACCATACGGCATTCCTGCTCTTCCTGAAATGCAGCATGTTTCACCAGATAGCGCAGCGGTTGCAAGATAAAGACAAGAGTTTCCAAAACATCGTTTTTAGCATCCTTCGCTATAGCTTGAATCTTTTCAGACAACGTAGATAAATCTTCTGTGACTTTTTCTGTCAACTTGTTGATTTCAAACTGATACTTTTTCCAATTTTTTTTGGCTTCTCTACAAAGTTTCTTATGTAAAGCTGTTTTATCGTTATGCCACTCTTCAGCATAGAAAGTAACTTTGTCGCGGTGGGCAACAGACACATAACCACTTTGAGGATCAAGATAAATACAGCGGTAAAGCGGCAGTTTGTCTAATTTGTTCTGTGTAGGTTTTTCAGGCTGCCCGGGGTGACCATCTTCTATCTTATTGTTCGCAGTGAGAGCTTCCTGATCTGGTGTGGCAGTCATGATGGCGAACGGGGCTTCGGCAGAGAAAAAGCGTTTTCCGAACACTAAACTTACACCTGATGCTTCCAACCCGTCTTCTTTGCCGTAGAGACGGAACTGGTTCAGGCTGTCGTGATTGAAAGTAAAGCAGCTGATAAATGCCGCTAAGGCTTGGCTGTCGGATTCCTGTTCCGCATCCAGCACACCAAATGGAAGCCCGCAAGACCTATGCAGATAGCCATACAGTACCTTTCCTTCAGTCGGATCGTTAGTGTTTTTCACCGTATTGAGACGCAGAGGCGAAACTTTGGCTGGATCGCCCGCAATCAGAAGACGGGCTGTTGAAGGGCGGGTGTAGTGGGCGACTTTTAGCGGATCTTCTCCTGCTATCCCCCCACCGCTTGAAATAAACAGCGTTTGGATGATAGATCTGACCACATCATAAACCTGCCCTAAATTTGAGCGGCTAGCGGGTGGGCAATTTAAAATTGGGGCTGTACTAGATAAGCCCTAAATACCACACCATCTACGCAGCACTTTAAGC
>CAUSAW010000013.1:0-28687 GCA_963529725.1 uncultured Kingella sp.
TTATTTTAAAACAACTGGTAAGAGATAATTTATCCTAGTTATCTAGGACAGCCCCCAAACAAATCCACATCGCGCAACACTTCGGAAAACACGCGCGGTGGAATGTTGATCAGCTCTATCGGGTTGTTGCTTTCTTCCAGATGATGAAAGCGCACTTGGTCAGTGCTGACGTAAAAATAGATGCCTGCATCGTTGTAGGATTGTTCGTCGCCATCCACGGTGTTTGCCCAAAATTCGGCGCACAGGTTGTATTCGGGCAAATCTAGGGTAACGCGGGCATCGTCGCCGCCGTCCCATGCACCGCCAAGCGAGCCTCTCCAGCCGCGCATTTTGGCGAGCGTCATGTATTGGTGTTGCTTCAAGATATGAGCGGCGAAGCGGTTGCTGTATGTGCGCGTGTTCAATTCCGCTTCGGTGAGCAGGTAGATTTCGCGGAAGGCTTGCTTGATGGGCTGGCGGATTTCGTTTGCCATCAGCAGCTTGCGCCAGTTTTCTATGCTTTGGCGATTGGATAACGCGGGATGCCACAGGATAACTTGTTGGCAGCCTGAAACGTCGATGGGCTTGCCGTGTTCGTCCACCCATTGCCCACCCAGCCATAGCGCGGCTGTGCCGTTTGGGTCGCTGTCATCGGCATAGAATTGCCAAATCAGCGGGCGGGTGAGATACGACATTAAGCCGTGTTGCCAGTAATACTGCTCGGCGTGCTCGCGGCTGATGCGCTGCTCGGAGCGCAGCATTTGGTCTAGGCGATCGCGCTGGGCGGTGAGCTGGGTGTTGAGATTTTTTTGCGTGGCTTTGATTTTTTTCAGCTTGTCGGCAAAGTCGTCTTTCACGAAGCTGGGCACGGTTTTTTGCGGCGTGCCATCGGGCTTGAACCACAATAGCTCGCTTTTGCCTACGCCTGTTATCGCTAAGCGGCAGGTGTAGTCGTTAAAGGCATAGTCGCGGCTGTGGTTGTGCAGCTTGAAGTCGTCCACCGCCATGTCTTCAATTTGATTGCGGCTCACGCCGCGTTCGCTGGCGGCGGCATCCAAATATTTGCTGATGGCCGTTTGCGCGTTGCTGAATTTAATCCGCAGGCGCAGGCGGGTGAGCTGGGCGATGCCGTCCAGCCCTTTGGAGCGGTACAGCGTGTAGAAGCAGGCGTTGCCGATGGCTTGGTAGCGCGCGCCTACATCGGGGACTTTTTCGTAGCTGTGTAGGGCTAAATCGGCGATGGCTGTGATGGTGGCGGTGTCGTGGAAATGGGCGCACATCCACACCAAGCCTTTGAAGATGGTTTGGTTGATGTTTTCAATGGGGAAGTGGGTTTCGGGATAGGTGTAACTTTCGCCGTAATAAGGCGTAACCGTGCGTTCGGTTACGATGTCGTCGGCGGTGCGGATAAAGTTTATCCAGCCGTGTAGCATTTTTTTGAATTTATCCGCGCCTAATTCGTCTATCTGGGCTTTGCTGTCTTTTAGATATTTTTCGCTGGGTTTGGCGGCGTTGACTGTGGTGGCAAGGGTGATGATTTTTGCCCATGCGCTTTGCTCGGGCGCGCTCAGGGCGGCAAGCTGGGGATTGGCGTATGCGGCAAAATCGTCGTCGTAAGGAAAGGCGGCTTGCCCTGCTTCGCCCATCAATTTGTTAAACGCCACCACCACTTGCCCAACGGCTTTGCGGTCAAAGCCAAATTGGATTTTTTCCACGAGTTTTTTATATTGGTCGCGGGCAGTTTTCAGGCTGCCTTTTAGGGTTTCGGATGGGCTGGGATGTTGTTTTTTGATTTGGTTGAGCAGGTATTTGATGGGGTAGAAACTCACTTCACTTTGGGCTAATCCGTTTTCGTCAAACATGGCGGCAAGGATGCGGCGGATGTCTTCTTCGCTCATCGGCAGGGTTTTGCGGGCGATGGCTTGAACAAGGGCTGCGCGGGTTGTGCCCCAGTTATGCAGCTGATGGTCTTCGCCTTTATTTTTGAATAATTTTCTGGTTTGTTGCAATTTTATGCCACGAATTTGCTCAATCAGAAAAATCAGCAAGTTCACGCGCACTTCGGGCGCGGCTTTTTCTACTGCGCTGGCGTAGCTGGGACAGCGTTTAGGGTCAATGTCGTAGTCGGATGTGGTAGCAACTTCGCTCCACTCTTTGCGCAACAGGGCAACCAGTTGGTCAAATTGGGCACGTTGTTCGGCGGAAATGGCGGGGTCGCCTTGATAGATGGTCATGGGGATTTCCTTTGCGGTTGGGGTTGGCTTGGGCAAAATGGGCGAATGGGAGATAGCAGAATGGTTTTTTCAGGCTGCCTCTGGCGGCGCGGGGGCAAAATTAGCCACCCACCAAGGGCGTGAGCTTGATGAAGTTCACAATCAAGCCTTCGTGCAGATACACGGTTTCATCCAGCGTTTCTAGCTGGCGGTTGTCGGCAAGGATAAAAAAGCCGTTTTGCTCAAAGGCTTTGAGCGCGATGGCGATTTGCGTTTCGGCATCCACGAGCTTGTGTTTTTTGCCTTGCGGGTCTATCACAATATCGCCGCGCGCAGTGGGGATAACTAGGCTGTGGCGCAGCATGGCTTCTTCGCTGCGGTTGTTGTAGGCTTCCACTTCTTGGCGTACGCGCTCGCGTATCAGCTCGGCTGCGCTGATGCGGTTGGTGCTGAATTTTAAAAACAATTCGTGCAAGATTTTGCCTGCTGGGGTTTGGTCTTGGATGGTGATAGTGGTGGGCTGGGGGGCGAGCGCGGTGGACATGGCTTTTCCTTTGTTTAACTATCAGATAAAGCGAAATATTAACGCATTTTTACGTTTTCGGGCAGGAAGGCAGCCTGAAAAAACAAAACCGCTTGGTGTTGAGCCAAACGGTTTTTTTTACTGGATGGATTGGTTTTCAGGCTGCCTTTGGGGTTGCGCCGCTGTTTTTGCAAGCTCAAACTTTTGCCAAACCTAAGTAGGGCGGGCATTGATGCCCGACAAACATTTTTAATACGCTAAAACGTCGGGCATAAATGCCTGACCTACAACCATTCTGTTTAAATCAGCCATTTGGCGGTGAGCCGCCGCCGTTCCATTTTGGATTTCAGGCTGCCTATTGAAAGCGCCCGCCTTTCACTTGCGAGCTGCCCAGCTTCGCCGCCAAGCCTTGATTGCGCAGCGCATGGGTGAGCGCAATCGCCAAGCCATCGGCGGCATCGGCTTGCGGCGTGCCCGATAGTTTCAGCATTTGCACCACCATGTGTTGCACTTGCTCTTTCGCTGCCTTGCCCTGCCCCACCACGGCCTGCTTCACTTGCAGCGCGGTGTATTCGTAAACAGGCAAGCCGCGCAACACCAGCGCGGCAATCGCTGCCCCGCGCGCCTGCCCCAGCATCAGCGTGGACGCGGGGTTCACGTTCACAAACACGCGCTCCACCGCTGCCACATTGGGCTGATAGGTGGCGATGATTTCGCTGATGTTTTCCACGATGATGCCGATGCGTCCTGCTAATTCGTCGTTTTTAATCGTTTTGATGCAGCCTGAAACCACATACACTTGCTCGCGCCCGATAACGTCAATAATGCCAAAGCCTGTGGTGCGGCTACCAGGGTCTATGCCGAGAATGCGAAGGGGGCGGGATGGGGTCATGGTTTTGCCAGCGTGAAAAAAGCGGGGATTATAGCGGAATTGGTTGGGGCGATTGGCTTGGGCTTGGCAGCAGCGCGCAGACTCGCTTTCAGGCTGCCGTTGGGGATGGGGGTACAATGGTGGCTGCGCTTTGGCGGTTGATGCCTAGCGTGGCAAAAGGCAGCCTGAAAGGCAAAATGGCTGCGGCGTGGGTTTGTTGTTAAATGTTGGAACTGGGCTTGATTGCTTGCCTATGTCGGCGAGCCGCCGACGCTCCATCGGTTGCTGTTATGCCTACCGTTTTCAGGCTGCCTTGTGATGGCTTGTTTTTCGGCAGCCTGGAACGTTAAACGCGGACGCGAACATTGGGCAGCCTGAAACGGCAAACCGCGCCCCCTACGGCTTGCTGGCAAGCCGTGCGCTGGCAAAAGGCAGCCTGAAAACTCAAATAGCGTGGCTCTTACTTGCCTAGATGTCGGCGAGCCGCCAATGCTCCATCGGTTACCGTTTCGCTCGCCGTTTTCAGGCTACCTAACGCTCGCGCAGGCAATCAGCCGCCTACGTTGCGAAGCGGCGTAGCAAAATGAAAACCAGTAAAATGCGTTTGGGCGCAACGATTTTGGTAAACCAATCTCGCTGTCTCAACCCACAATCTCCGCCGCCTGTTTTGGCTTTGCCCAAGCGCGTAAGCCCACTTTCAGGCTACCCGCATCATCAAGGATAAAAATGACTTCTCGCACACATCTCTCCGACATCTTGCTCACCGCGCTCGCTCCGCTGATGTGGGGCAGCACCTACCTTGTTACCACGTTGTTTCTGCCGCCCAACCGCCCGTTCACCGCTGCTTTGCTGCGCGTGTTGCCTGCGGGTGTGTTGCTGCTGGCGTTTTATTGGCAAACCCCTGCGCGGCGCGAATGGGGCAAGGTGGCGCTGTTGGGCGTGCTTAATATCGGGCTGTTTCAAGCCATGCTGTTTGTGGCGGCGTATCGCTTGCCGGGCGGGCTGGCGGCGATTTTGATGTCCACGCAAACGCTGATGGTGCTGCTGCTTTCTTGGCTGATTGGCAAGCAAATGCCCGCCAAAGCTGCTTGGGCATGGGCGGCGGCGGGCATTGCTGGCATCGCGCTGCTGGTGTTGTCGCCGCAAGCCAAATTGGACGGGCTGGGCGTTGCCGCCGCGTTAACAGGCTCGGCAGCGATGGCGCTGGGCGTGTATTTGTCTAAGCATTGGCAGATTAAATTATCGGGCGCGGCGTTCACGGGCTGGCAGCTTGTGGCGGGCGGATTGTTTTTGCTGCCGATTGCCGCTTGGCGCGAAGACATGCCACCAGCGCTTTCGGCGGCGAATGTGGGCGGTTATGTGTATTTGAGCCTGTTTGGTGCGGTGCTGGCGTATGTGCTGTTTTTTCGCGGGCTGTCGCGGCTGTCGCCTGCTGCCGTGTCGTCGTTGAATTTGCTCAGCCCTGTGAGCGCGTTTGTGCTCGGCTGGCTGTTTTTGGGGCAAACGTTAGACGCGCGGGCGATGTTTGGGCTGGTGTTGGCGTTGGCATCCATCGCAGGGGTACAACGCGCGATGCGGTGAAACCTGTTTTAGCTTCGCAACTCCGCTTCGCTACGCAGGCTGCCTGAAAGCGGGTTTACAATCTGCCGCCTAATCCCATCAACAAGGAAACCAATATGAATTTTGCAACCGAATCCAACCAAATCGTTTACCGCGAAGACAGCCGCACGCTGGCGTTTATCCATTGGACAACGCTTGACGCGCACACCATCGCCGCCGACCACACCTTTGTGGACGAATCGCTGCGCGGGCAAGGCATCGCCAAAGCCTTGCTGGACGCGCTGGCGGCGCACGCAGCGGCGCAGGGCTGGAAAATCCGCGCGGATTGCCCGTTTGTGGCGAAATGGTTTGCACGCAGCGCAGAATATGACGGCGTTAAGGCAGCCTGAAAGCCGTTTTTACTGCGTTGCAGCCTTCCGCTTTTGTTTTGCAAAAGCTCGCCAACCCGTTTTCAGGCTGCCCAAATATCATTTAACCCCCATTCACAAGGAGCCATCATGTCGCCAACCTTTTCCCCGCTGTTCCTGCCCTACACCTTCAACAACGGCGTAAGCATTAAAAACCGCCTTGTCGTTGCGCCGATGACGCATTACGGCTCAAACGAAGACGGCACATTCAGCGAAGCCGAGCGCACTTTTTTAACAGGGCGCGCCGCCGATTTCGGCATGTTTATCACCGCCGCCACGCTGGTATCGCCCGAAGGCAAAACCTTTCACGGGCAGCCCTTTGCCGTTGATGCCGCGCATCTGCCCAGCCTGCGCGAAACCGCCCAAACCATTCAAGCCCAAGGCGCAAAAGCCATTTTGCAACTGCACCACGGCGGCAACAAAGCCATGACCGACAACAAAGTCGCGCCATCGGCAACCGAAGATGCCCGCGAATTATCGCGCCGCGAGATTGACCACATCATCGCCCAATTTGCCTATGCCGCCAAACTGGCGATGGCGGCAGGCTTTGACGGCGTGGAAATCCACGGCGCAAACGGCTATTTAATCCAACAATTCGTCTCGCGCCAAAGCAACCGCCGCAGCGACGAATGGGGCGCGCCCACCGCCTTCCCGCTGGCGGTGATTAACGCCGTGTTGGCGGAAAAACAAGCGGCGCGGCGCGACGACTTTATCGTGGGCTACCGCTTTTCGCCCGAAGAAGCAGGCGACAACGGCTTAACCATGAGCGACACCTTCGCGCTGATTGACGCGCTGGTGCAGCAGCCCTTGCAATATCTGCACGTTTCGCTGTGGGATTTTTACAAACTGGCGCGGCGCGGCGCAGACACCAGCAAAACGCGCATAGAGCAAATCCACGCTCGCATCGGCGGAAAACTACCGCTGATTGGCGTGGGCAACCTGCTATCGGGCGAAGCGGTGCTCGCGGCGTTGGCAACGGGCTGGGCGGAATTTATCGCCGTGGGCAAGGCAGCCATCATCAACCCCAATTTCGCCACGCTGCTGCAAAACGGCGCAGCCGAACGCATCGCCACCGCAATAGACCCCAACCGCGCCGACCACTACGGCATGCCCGATTATCTATGGCAACACCAGCTGCGCGGGCTGGCGTATATGCCGCCGCTCAAAGGCAGCCAAGATTGGCAGCCGCTGGATATTTGAGATTAAGGCAGCCTTAATCCACACAATCAACAAGGAAACCGTATGAACAACACCATCCTAAGCAGCGTTCTTCTGAGCATCTCATTTGCCCTATGCGCCCCAGCCATCGCCGCATCGGCTAAAACGCAGCCTGAAAGCAAAACCAGCACCCAGCAAAGCCAACAAGACAAGCTGGAAATCGCCCAACATATCCGCAGCGAAGACCTGATCGGGATATGGGGCGCAGGCGCTGAAACCAGCGAAGGCTCGCTGCTGAACATGACCATTATGAAAAGAGACGGCACAGGCACAGACCTAATGGTTTTCGTTATCAATAATCCCGAAAGCAGCCTGAAAATCAAACAAGCATTCAGCTGGCAGTTTGACGAAAAAACGCAAACATTCACCCAGCGCACCACCGATTTTGCCACTTCCGAAGATGGCAAAACTTACAAACAAGACCCATCTGAAATCGGCAAAACCCACACCGCCAAAGTGCGTATGCTGCTGTTGGGCGGCAAACCCGATATGCTGGAATTTACGGATACCGCCAACGGCGAAAAAACCAGCTACTTCAAACAAGACCCAGCCAAATTAAGGGAAGCCTTGCAATAAGCAAGCGCAACCCAAAGGCAGCCTGAAACCTTGCTTGCACGTTTTCAGGCTGCCTTTTATGTTGAACCATGCCAACCGCAAAACCTATGCGCGAACTCACGCTCTCACCTAATCGCCCAAGCCTAAGCATCGGCAGCGACTGCCTGCATTTGGACGACAACCATCTCCACCGCCAAATCGCCGCGCTTCCGTTCACCCCCATCGCCGACGGCGTTTACCGCTTCGCCGAAAGCATCATCTGTCTCGGCGAAATGGCAGAGCTGTTTATCAACCTAAACACGCAAACCGCCAGCATCGCTTTCGCCGATTACGCCCATTTGCGCCACAACGTAGCCGAAGCCGACGTGGCGCAGCGTTTTCTCGCCGCCCATCCCGATTGGCACGGCACTTTGCGCGGCGCGTCCGTGCTGGAATGCACCGCCGCCGATGCCGCGCGCTGGTCTGTTCGGTTTGTTTACGATGCCAAACAGGCGTTTGTGCGCATGGATATTGCGTTTGGGGGGTAGGCAGCCTGAAAGGGATGTTTGCGCGTTTTCAGGCTGCCTTTTGCTTTGAACTTTGTTGATGCGATTAGCCAGCGCAGCGCGGTTAAACGCATTCAAACCCACGCCAATTTTCCCAACCGCATTACTCCGTTTACAAAATACCGAGAACAAAAAAGGCAGCCTGAAACCGCATCTACACAGTTTTCAGGCTGCCTTCATTCTCTAATCCAACAACACTCCCAGCTTATTTCCCATCCCACGCTTTAATCGCGTTCAAGCGGATGTTCACGCGGTCTTGCGGCGTGCCTTTGAAGTAATCTTTCGCCAAGCCGCCTTCCCAGTCGCCATAGTTAGGATTGGGCAACACGATGAATTTTTTGCCAAATGCCTGGCTATTGGCTTTCACAAACTCGCGGCGCTCGGCGTTGGGTTTATGGTAAGTCGCGTCGCCAAAATCGTTTAAGTTATCGCCGATATACAGCACGATTTCATAGCCTTGTCGTTCAATCTCGGCAAAGCGGGCAGATTTGCTTGATTTGTCTTTTTTCAACAATAAAGTTTGATCGTTCACGCCGTTAAAGCCCAGTTTTTTCATATTTTCAACCGTCGCGACTTTTTCGCCGTCGTCCTTGCGGTTAGACACATAAAACATCGTGCCGCCGTGCGTGTTCACATAATTATTAAATTCCACCGCGCCAGGGATGGCTTCGGTTTGGCGCGCATTCACCCAGCGTGTCCAATCTTTGCCGTCAAACGCTTTGTTGTGCTGCACTTGCCAGCCTGCGTAGGCGCTGTTGTCCACCATGGTTTCGTCCAAATCCACCACCACAGCTTTTTTCTTGCCCTTGGCGGCGCTGGCGTTGTCAAAAGCCACTTTCGCCGCGTTAAACGCTTGATACGCCAAGGCTTGATATTCGCCCGATTGCTGCATCCAGTTGATGCCCATCACTGCTTGCTGCTGCAATTGCGCGTTGGCTTGTTGATCGCTGGCGCTGCTGGATGGCGCTTGCTGGGCGGCGCAACCTGCCAAGGCAATCATCAGGCTGATGGTTAGGGCTGAAAATTTTGCTGTCTTCATGCTTCGTCTCCTCTGGGTTATGAAATGTTAAGTTATGAAAGACTTGGTTATTATAGCGAAACGAATGGAGAAACAAAATAGCCAAAGCATCGCCTGCGCCCGTTGTTGATTAAGACAAAAAGCCGCCTGAATGCGTGTTCAGACGGCTTTTCGGTTTTCAGGCTGCCTTTGCGCTTTGGGGCAGCCTGAAAATTGGTTTACTGCTTTTGCCAAGCCCAATCAGTTTTCCAACAGCGAGCGCAGCATCCAAGCGTTTTTCTCGTGCGTTTGCATGCGCGTGGTGAGCAAGTCGGCGGTGGGTTCATCGTTGGCTTCGTCCACAGCGGGGAACAGCGCGCGGCAAGTGCGCACCACGGCTTCTTGCCCTTCAACCAAATCGCGCACCATTGCTTGCGCGTCTTTGCGGTTGTCGCCCTCGGCGATGGATGCCAATTTGGCAAATTCGCTGTATGAACCAGGTGCCAGCTCGCCCAAGGCGCGGATGCGCTCAGCCACTTCGTCCACCGCCAGCGCCAGTTCGTTATATTGGGTTTCAAACATGGTGTGCAGGCTGTGGAACATCGGGCCGCGCACGTTCCAATGGTAATTATGGGTTTTGAGATACAGCGTGTAAGTATCCGCCAACACTTTGGCTAAGCCTTGGGCGATGGTTTGACGTTGTTGGTCTGTCATGCCGATGTTGATGCTCATGGTCAATCTCCTTATGGTGAGTTAATTTGTCCACACAGCTTGTGTGGCGCGAGTGGGTGAATCATAGGGCTTATGGTCTGTATTGTCAATATTTTCTATCGATTTTTATTTTTTGATAGTTTTAATTAAACATCTCTGCGCTGTGCGTTTTCAGGCTGCCTTATTCTATGCCGATTTAGGCAAACACACCGCCGCGCCGTAAACCATCGCCACAGGCAACACAATCGCGCCAATCAGCATACGCCCACCACAGCAGCAATACAAATAACGCATTCAACACAACGATTTTCAGCACGGCAAGCATTTGCGTACGGCTAAAAAATTTCATGTTTTATCCTTTTGCTGATTTTCAGGCTGCCTTTGCCAAAACAAATCAGGCAGCCTGAAAACCCAATTTCAGGCTGCCTATTCAGCTAACGCGCGTTACACATAATCCCGCGTTTCCCCTGCGCCGTCCAAATTCTCCACGCAGCGGGCGCAGATGGTTGGGTGCGCCGCCACCGTACCGACTGTTTCCACATAATGCCAGCAGCGTTCGCATTTTGCCGCCGCGCTGGGCGCAACGCTTGCCGCGTATTCATCGCCCCGTTGCAGCGATACTTTGGAAACCAGCAAGGTAAAGCGCAGCTCATCGCCCAGCGATTGCAAATAAGCAAAATCGCTGGCAGGCGCGGTCAAAACCACTTCCGCCTGCAAAGACGAGCCCACCGATTTATCCGCACGCAACGGCTCAATCGCCGCGTTCACCACCGCACGCGCCGCGCGAACCACCGTCCATTTTTTCAGCAACTCGGCTTCGGCAGCAGGGTTCATCGGTGGAAAATCGTGCCAAGTGTGATACAGCACGCTGTCTTCCTCGCCGCCGCCGATGATGTCCCAAGCCTCTTCGCCAGTGAAACACAACACGGGCGACATCAGCAGCACCAAGCTGCGCGTGATGTGATAGAGCGCGGTTTGCGCCGAACGGCGGGCGTGGCTGTTGGCTTGCGTGGTATACAAGCGGTCTTTCAGAATATCCAAATAGAACGCGCCTAAATCTTCCGAGCAAAATTGCACCATATCCTGCACGGCAAAGTGGAAAGCATATTGGGGATAATATTCGCCCGCCACGCGCTCTTGCAGCAAGCGCGCCAGCACCAGCGCATAGCGGTCAATTTCCACCATATCCGTTTGCGGCACGGCATCTTCAATCGGGTTGAAATCGCTTAAATTGGCAAACAAAAACGCCAAAGTGTTGCGGATGCGGCGATAGCTTTCGGTAACGCGCTTCAAGATTTCTTTGGAAATCGCCAAATCGCCCGAATAATCGGTTGCCGCCGTCCACAAGCGCAAAATATCCGCGCCAAATTCGTTATACACTTCTTGCGGCGCAACCACATTGCCGACCGATTTGGACATCTTGCGCCCGTTTTGATCCACCACGAAACCATGCGTTAAAAGCTGTTTATACGGCGCGCGCCCGAATGCGGCGCAGCCTGTGAGCATGGAAGATTGGAACCAGCCGCGGTGTTGGTCGCTGCCTTCCAAATACAAATCGGCAGGCCAAGACAATTCTTCGCGTTGTTTGAGCACGGAATAATGCGTGCTGCCTGAATCAAACCAAACGTCCATGGTGTCGGGCAGTTTGTCGTATTGGGCGCAATCTTCGGGCGACAAAATATCGGCTTTGTCCAATTCAAACCATGCGTTGATGCCTTTTTCTTCAATCATTTTGGCAACTTTTTCCAGCAATTCGGCAGAATTGGGGTGCAGTTGTCCTGTTTCTTTGTGGGCAAAAAACGCCATCGGCGTGCCCCAGAAGCGTTGGCGCGACACCACCCAGTCGGGGCGTTGCTCAATCATCGCTTGCAGGCGGGCGCGCCCCCATGCGGGGAAGAATTCAGTGTTGTCCACCGCTTTGAGCGCGGCGTTGCGCAGGGTGTTGCCTTCGGTGCCTGCTTTGTCCATACCGATAAACCATTGCGGCGTGGCGCGGTAAATCAGCGGGGTTTTGTGCCGCCAGCAATGGGCGTAGCTGTGTTCAATTTTGCTGCTGGCGAGCAAGCGTCCTTTTTCTTCCAGCCATTCCAAAATCAGCGGATTGGCTTCCCAAACGGTTTTGCCTGCCACGCGCTCTACGCTGCTGACAAACCGCCCTGTGCCGTCAATCGGGTTGATGAGCTGGATGTCGTATTGTTTGCAGACAAAATAGTCTTCCATACCGTGCGCGGGAGCGGTGTGCACCAAGCCGGTACCCGCATCGGTGGTAACGTGGCTGCCGTTCAAAATGGGGATATCGCGCTCCAAGAAAGGATGTTTGCACAGCAGGTTTTCCAAGGCTGCGCCCGTGGTTTCTGCCAACACGGGGCAGCCTGAAAAGCCGTATCGCGCCAAGACTTGCTCTGCCAAATCTTTTGCCAGCACCAAGCGTCCTTTGGGCGTGTCAATCAGTTGGTAAATGATGTCTGCGCCAGCGGAAATGGCTTGGCTGGCGGGCAGCGTCCACGGTGTCGTGGTCCAGATAACGGCGTAAGCAGGCTCGGCAATTTCAGGCAGCCTGAAAGCCGCCGCCACGGCTGCGGCGTTTTGGAAGGGATACGCCACATCAATCGCAGGGGAAATTTTGTCTTTGTATTCCACTTCGGCTTCGGCAAGCGATGAGCCGCAATCCAAGCAAAACTGCACAGGCTTTTCGCCGCGGAACAAATAACCAGCGGAATAAATCTCGCCAATCATGCGCACGGTATCGGCTTCGGTTTTGTAGTCCATGGTGAGATAAGGGTTGCCCCAATCACCCAACACACCCAAGCGGATGAAGTCTTTTTTCTGGCGGGCGATTTGCTCGGCGGCATATTCGCGGCACAGCTCGCGAAAGCGGCTTGGCGGCATATCTTTGCCGTGCAGTTTTTCCACCATCACTTCAATCGGCAAACCGTGGCAATCCCAACCGGGCACATAAGGCGCGTCAAATCCTGCCAATGTTTTGCTGCGGATAATGATGTCTTTCAAAATTTTGTTTACCGCGTGCCCGATATGGATGTCGCCGTTGGCATAGGGCGGGCCGTCATGCAAAATAAATTGCGGGCGGCCTTTTGCCACTTGGCGCAATTTTTGGTAACGCTTTTCGTCTTGCCATTGCTTCACCCAAGCGGGTTCGCGTTTGGCAAGATTGCCGCGCATAGGAAAGGGAGATTCGTAAAGATTAACGGTTTTGGAGTAATCGGTCATGGTGTGGACTCTGCATTAAGAAAATAAAGAATAACAGCGTTTTCAGGCTGCCTGAAAATGAAAAACAGCCATTCTACAAGCCTTTAACCATTGTGAAAAGCAAGCGGCAGCGATTGTTGGACAAGATGGGCATAGGTGATTTCGTGTAAACGCAAGTTAATTTTAATACTTCGCGCTACATTTCGCTGTAAGATGCGCACCGTTGCCGTTTGGCAATATTCAACCAATGGAGATTTACCATGAATATCAAACTCGTTTCCTTGATTGCTGTTTCTGCTGTGGCTCTGGCGGCTTGCGCGGGCAGCGAAAGCCCTGCGGCAAACAACGACCCCCGCGATAGCGCAATGGGCAATATGTCCATGCAACAACAGCAAGCGATGAGCCCCAAAGTGGACGGCAGCAAACGCTTTGAATGCGACAACGGCATGACCGCCACCGTGAAATACAGCAGCGGCGCAATCAATCTTTCCGTGGACACCATGGACAAATCGGCTGTATTGAACCAAGCGGTGTCGGCATCGGGCGTGCGCTATGCGTCTAACAGCGCGTTCTATGGCAACCCTGCCGAATGGCATGAAAAAGCTGGACGCGAAGCCTATTTTGAATTCAGCGGCTCCGATGGCAGCAAAGTCAGCACCACTTGCGTGGCAAAATAATTTGCTTTGCTAGCATCGCGCAATTCAACACGATAAAACCGATTTCGCATCCTTGCTGAAATCGGTTTTTTGTTTACACCTTATATTTACGCAAAGGCAGCCTGAAAGCGAGTTTACGCGCTTCTGCGAAGCTAAAACCGTTTTCAGGCTGCCTTTGCGCGTTATGCCATTATGCAAGCGCTTTTGTTGGTGCTACAATGCCGCCGTTTTATCGTTGTTTGCATTGGGAACTGCTGATGCAAACCAATTTTCAGGCTGCCTAACAGCCTAAACACATTAGTCGGGGTGCTGCGAAAGCGGCTGAGAAAACACCCGTGAACCTGACACAGGTAATACTGGCGTAGGAAACTAATAAAAACCTCCATTTTTATTATTCAAAACCCATCGCCATTTGCCGTGTTGAGCAAATGGCGTTTTTTTATCACAGGAGAAAATCATGAAATCCGTTCCTTTTCATTTGCCCAAGCTAAACCAAAGCAAAGCAGCAAAGCGCGCCAAAACGGTTAAGCTGCTTTCATTGCTTGGTGTTACTTTATCGCTCGCGCTAAGCCAAGCCGTTTGGGCGAGAACAGAAGTGCAATTAACAGAAGTGCGCTTAGCTGTAAGCGATTCGTTTGATTTGCCCAAGCCAGTGATTGAGCAATTTGAGCAACAAAACAATGCCAAAGTTTCTATTGTGAAACTGGGCAGCGGCAATGAAATGCTGAACCGTTTGATTTTAAGCAAAAAATCGCCGTTGGCTGATGCCGTGTTTGGCTTGGATAACAATACTTCCGCCAAGGCGCAGGCGGCAGGCATCTTGAAAGGACAACAGCCACAAAGCAAAGCAACCGTGGTTTCTCTATCGCGTGCGTTGCCAGTAGATTTCAGCTTTATCACGTTAAACTATGATAAACAATGGTTTGCAAAAAACAATCTGCCCTTGCCTAAAACTTTGGATGATTTAGTGCAGCCCCAATACAAAAACTTGCTTGCCGTGCCTAATCCTGCCACTTCCACTCCAGGATTGGGATTCTTGTTGGCAAATATTGGCGGCTTGGGCGAAGAACATGCGTTTAAATGGTGGGGCGCAATGCGCCAAAACGGCGTGAAAATCACCAAAGATTGGTCGCAAGCGTATTACACAGAATTCACGCTCAACGGCGGTTCGCGCCCGATTATTGTGGGCTATGCCACCAGCCCTGCGGCAGAAGTGTTTTACAGCGAAGGTAAGCTCAAATCGCCCAATATGGGCAACTTATTCTTGCAAGGCGGCAGTTATTTGCAGATTGAAGGCGCGGCGGTGTTAAACCAAGCCAAACAGCCTGAAATGGCGGCAAAACTGGTGCAATATTTGCAAAGCCCTGCGGTGCAAGATTCTTTGATGACATCTATGTGGGTTTACCCTGCGGTGAAAGGCATAAAAGCGCATCCAATTGCGGTGCATGCTTCTTCGCCGAAAAATGCCAAATCATTGCCTGCCGCGCAAATAAACAGCAAGCAAAAAGATTGGGTGGCAAGATGGACACGCGTGGTAATCAAATGATTTAAGGCAGCCTGAAAACACAAAAGGTATCCGTTTTGGATACCTTTTTTTTGCGTGGCTAATGCGCGTCGTCCCAATTTTTACCTATGCCCACTTCGGCAATCAACGGCACATCCAACACATCTTTGCCCACGCTTGCCATTATGCTCGGAATGTTTTGCACAATGGTTTCTCGTTCATTATCAGGCACTTCTAACACCAATTCATCATGCACTTGCATGGTTAAGCGGGTTTTCAGGCTGCCTGAAAGCAGAAAACCATTCACCGCAATCATGGCGCGTTTGATTAAATCGGAAGCTGTGCCTTGCATCGGCGCATTGATGGCAGCGCGTTCTGCGCCTGCGCGTGCCTGCGCGTTTTTGGCATGAATATCAGGTAGATACAGCCGCCGCCCAAACAGCGTTTCCACATAGCCCAAATCCGCCGCTTGCTCTTTGGTGCGCTGCATATAATCTGCCACGCCCGTGTAACGCGCAAAATAGCGTTTGATAAACATATCGGCAGAGGCGTTATCAATCCCCAACGATTTCGCCAAACCATAGCTGCTCATGCCGTAAATTAAGCCAAAGTTAATCGTTTTGGCATAACGCCGCTGCTCAGGCGTGATGTTTTCAGGCTGCATCCCAAACACTTCGGCAGCGGTGCGGCGGTGCACATCTTCGCCGTTTTTAAACGCTTCAATCAAGGTTGCATCACCGCTCAAATGCGCCATGATGCGCAGCTCAATTTGCGAATAATCGGCAGACACAATCACGCTATTCTCAGGCGCAATAAACGCTCGGCGCACACGTCTCCCTTCGCTGGTGCGGATGGGAATATTTTGCAGATTGGGATGATTGCTTGCTAGCCGCCCCGTAATCGCCACCGCTTGCGCATAATTAGTGTGAACGCGATGGGTGGTGGGGTTAATCATTTCAGGCAGCTTATCGGTGTAGGTGGATTTAAGTTTCGCTAAACTGCGGTTTTGTAAAATGATTTTTGGCAAAGGATAATCCATCGCCAGCTGTTCCAACACCGCTTCGTTGGTAGATATGCCGCCCGTACTGGTTTTTTTCAGCCCTTTGGTGGGAATACCCAATTTGGTAAACAAGATTTCTTGCAATTGTTTGGGCGAATTCAAATTAAACGGTTGCCCTGCCAAATCATAGGCTTGCTGTTCCAATTTCAACAATTCCGCGCCCAATTCCGCGCTTTGCTGTGCCAATTCTGCGCGATCAATCAGCACGCCATTGCGTTCCATGTGAAACAATACCTGCGCCACAGGCAATTCCATTGCTTCATACATTTTGCGCTGTTCATCGCTCATTTGTGCTTTCAAATGCGCTTCAATGCGCAAGGCAAAATCCGCATCTTGGCAAGCGTATTCCGTGGCTTGTTCCACCGCCACATCGGCAAACGAAATTTGCTTCGCGCCCTTGCCGCATAAACTTTCATAAGTAATCGTTTCCAAGCCCAACCAGCGTTGCGCCAATTCATCCAAACCGTGCCCCAAATGGCTTTCCAGCACATACGAAGCCAGCATCGCGTCGCCCGCAACGCCTTGCAACTGAATACCGTGATTGGCAAAAACGTGTTGGTCATATTTCAAATTTTGCCCGATTTTGCGCAATTCTTTGCTTTCCAAATACGGTTTCAGGCTGCCTGAAAGTGTTTCCCAGCTTAATTGTTGCTCGGCAAAGGTGTGGTTGATGGGAATATACACCGCCTCACCCGCCGCAAAAGCCATGCTGATGCCTACCAGCCGAGCACTCATCGGGTCTAGCGATGTGGTTTCAGTATCCAAGCCAATTTGCTCGGCTGTGGATAATTTTCTGAGCAATTCATCCAACTGCGTTTGATTGATAACTGCTTGATAACTCAGTTTTTCAGGTTTAGGCGCAAGTATGATTTCAGGCTGCCTTTGCGCATTAAACGCGGCTTGCGTGCCTACATCATCCGCTGCAAATAAATCATCACTTGCGTGGCTAGATAATTGATTCTCCGCTTCTTTTAGCCATGTTTTAAAGCCCAGCTCACGAAAATGCACCGCCAACTGCGCCCACTTGGGTGTACTGCGGCGCAAATCATCCATACCATTAGGCAATTCGCTAAACAAATCAACATCGGTTTTAATCGTTACCAATTCATACGATAAAGGCAGTTGTGGCAAAGCAGCACGCAGATTTTCACCAATTTTTCCTTTAAATTCATCTGCTTTATTCATAATATTTTGCAGAGAACCAAATTCCGCCAACCATTTTGCCGCCGTTTTTTCGCCACATTTTTCCACCCCAGGCACGTTATCCACTTTATCACCCATCAGTGCCAAAAAATCGCGAATCTGATTAGGATGTACACCAAATTTGTTGAATACGCCTGCTTCATCCAGCGTTTCATTTTTCATGGTATTCACCAGCATGATGCGCTCGCTCACAAGCTGCGCCATGTCTTTATCACCCGTGGAAATAATCACATCCATGCCTGCATTTTCTGCCTGTTTTGCCAGCGTACCAATCACATCATCCGCTTCTACACCGTTGATTTTCAATACTTTCCAACCCATCAACCCCACCAATTCAGGCAGCATATCGGCTTGTGGCCGCAAATCATCAGGCATGGGCGGGCGCGTGGCTTTATAGTCTGGAAACAATGTATGGCGGAAGTTTTTGCCCTTGGCATCAAACACGCAAGCACAATAATCGTGTGGCGTTTCAGCGCGCAAGCGGCGCAACATATTCAATACGCCATAAACAGCGTTGGTTGGTGTGCCATCGGGCGCGGAAAGATGAGTCATGGCGTAAAACGCGCGATAAAGATAGGACGAGCCGTCCACCAAGAGCAAAGTTTTTGTGGTCATTTTAATGTTCAATATCAATAAAAAAGCTGCCTAAAACCATTCTAGGCAGCCTGAAAACCAGTTTAGGCAAATAATTTTGCAAACGCTTTTTTCAAATCGTCATCTGTTAGCGGCAAGCATTTGCGAATATCGTCAAATGAAAGCGAACCCACAATTTGGTTTACTTTATGCTCTTCCGCGCCCAATTTTTTTAATTTGGCAACCAGCATTTGCCCAACCATAGATTCCAGCGCTTCTTGTCCTTCTGCTGAATTCATTTTTATTCCTTTCAACTAAACAGTAAAACAGCGATAACGCTCGCCATTATAACAATAATCTGATTGATTTGTTTCACTATTTCCATTTTCAGGCTGCCTAATAGCGGCGCAATTCTTCTTGCAAGGCTTGTATGTTTTTAATGCGGTCAGCCACTTGCATACCAAAACGTTTAATCGCGCCATCGTTTTTTTCCTTGCCTGCTTTAACTAAATTATTCTGTGCAATTAAAAGCGCGCTTTTTTCGCGGCTGATTTCTTGTTGCAACACTTCGCGTCGCGTTAATTTTTTGGGTTCTGGCAGGGAAATAATTTTGGCAAGCTGGCTCGGAATGCGTGTATTGGCGCGAAGTGCAGCCGCTTGGTTGCGCAAATTCACCTGCACGCCCGCATTTGCGGTTACATCGGGAGCAGGCGGCAGCAAAATAGTATCGTTAAACAGCTGGCTAGAATCTTTCCATACTCGACTGATTTCATCATCAATCACTTGCGGCACGCTGGCGGCAACAGGCGCAGAAGCACCATCAGATGCTGCTTCTACGCTTTTATTTGCGGTTTCGGCGTGGACAATATGGATAAAACTTGCTGCTGCAAGGCACACCAACCATTTAAATTTCATCATGTTTTCAGGCTGCCTGATGTGGATAACTTTAATCGCGGTATCATACCAAAATTATACTTTTCAGGCTGCCTGAAACCGCTGAGAATCACCATTTTTAGAAAACTTTGCATTATGCGCTTTTTCTTTACTCATGTTTTAAACCGTATTTTTAACACTCATTTTGACTCAATTGATAAACACGAAAAGGCAGCCTGAAACTTGTGGATAAGTTTTCAGGCTGCCTATTATTTGAGTGTTAATGCTCTACCTGTTCAGGTAAGAATCCTCCGCTTTGATGCGCCCACAATTTTGCATATAACCCTTTGTTTGCTAACAATTCTGCGTGTGTACCTTCTTCCACAATACGCCCCTTATCCAGCACAATCAATCTATCCATAGCAGCGATTGTGGATAACCTGTGGGCAATTGCGATAACGGTTTTACCATCCATCATTTTATCCAAGCTATCTTGAATTGCCGCTTCCACTTCGCTATCCAATGCGCTGGTGGCTTCGTCTAACAACAAAATCGGTGCATCTTTAAGCATTACTCGCGCGATCGCAATCCGCTGGCGTTGCCCACCCGATAATTTCACACCGCGCTCGCCCACATGAGCATCGTAGCCTGTTCTGCCTTTTGCATCCGATAAATTGGGGATAAAGTCGGCGGCTTCGGCGCGTTCGGCAGCCTGAAACATCTCTTCGTCTGTGGCATCGGGCCTGCCATACACAATATTGTCGCGCACGGAACGATGCAGCAAGCTGGTATCTTGTGTTACCAAGCCGATTTGGGCGCGTAGGCTTTCTTGCGTGATGTCGTTGATGTTTTGCCCATCAATTTCAATTGTGCCGCTTTGTGGTTCATAAAAGCGCAACAATAAGTTCACAATGGTAGATTTTCCCGCGCCGCTACGCCCAATTAAACCCACTTTTTCGCCTGCTTTAATATTCAAATTAAAGCCATTTAGCAAGGGTTTGCCGACTTCGTAAGAAAAATCAACATGGTTAAAACTAATGTTGCCTTGTTCTACTTTTAATGGCAGCGCGGCAGGTTTATCCAAAATAGTTTGTGGTTTGGACAAGGTGGTCATGCCATCTGATACCGTGCCGATATTTTCAAACAGCCGCGCCGACTCCCACATGATAAATTGCGACAAACCATTGAGCCGCAACGCCATGGCGGTGGCGGTGGCAATCGCACCTGCGCCAACGTGTCCGCCATGCCACAGCCACACACCCAGCGCAGCAGTGGATAATGTGAGCGATGAATTAATGATGAAGCTCCAAGTATGCAACAGCGTGGCAAGCCGCATTTGGGCATACACGGTTACCATAAATTCATCCATAGATTGTTTGGCATAACGCGCTTCGCGAGCGCCATGAGAGAATAGTTTTACCGTGGCAATATTGGAATAAGCATCGGTGATACGCCCCGTCATCAGGCTGCGCGCATCCGCCTGCGCCTGCGCAGTTTTGCCCAATTTAGGCATCAACAGCTTCATCATCAGAGAAAACGATACAATCCACATAATAAATGGCAGCAACAACCATCCATCCATCGCGGCTAAAATCAGCCCAGAAGTCAAGAAATACACAAAAATGTAGATCACCATATCGGCAATGGTCATCACCACATCGCGTACAGCAAGCGCTGTTTGCATGACTTTGGCAGATACGCGTCCTGCAAATTCATCCTGATAAAAACTGAGCGATTGATTCAGCATCAGGCGGTGAAAATTCCAGCGCAGCCGCATCGGGAACACACCTTGCAAAGTTTGCAAGCGCACATTAGACGCAACAAAATGCCAAAACACTGCAAACATCATCATCAAAACCATGCCAAACAAAGCCCAGCCTTTTTCAGTAAATAATGTTGCAGGTGTGTATGTGCCAAGCCAATCCACCAGTTTTCCCATAAATTGGAACAGCAAGGCTTCCATGATGCCGATGCCTGCGGTTAAAACTGCCAAGATAAGTATCCACAAGCGCACGCCTTCTAAATTGCTCCATATAAAGCGCAATAAGCCTTTGGATGGGGTAATGGGCGCATTTTCAGGATATGGTTCAATTCGGGTTTCAAACCATGTGAATATTTTGTTTAATAGAGTCTTTTTCATAGCAAATAATGGTTTCAGGCTGCCTTTATACAATTAGGCAGCCTGAAATTTGAATAAATCGTGTTAATCTAAATTGGTTTGACAAACAAAATGATACGATTGAATTTCAAAGCCTTGTTGAAAATAAACGCGATGAGCAATCGTTCGTTCGCTGCCCACATGGCAATCTACATGAATTTGCGTAATGCCTTGTTCCGCAGCAATTTCTCGCACTTTATTCAACAAACGCGAAGCATAACCACAACGGCGACTTTGTGGAATCGTAATCAAATCATCAATATGAATATGCCGTCCGCTAACCAAATCGGTTTTTTCGCGAAAACCGCATACTGCAACGGCATTGGTTTTTCCTTCTTCAAATAACCCAAGCAACCGATAACCTTGCGCGCGTTGCACGTTATTTACTTGTTCTACAAATTGATTGATGTCGTTAAGAGTAGGGCGTAACACGCTCAAAGCAGCAAATACACTTGCCGTTTCCTTAGGCAAAATTTCGCGCACATGGCTGGTTTGTTCTTCTGATTCTTCAATAATTTGTTCTGCTTCTGTTTTTTCTTCTGCAACGAGTTCATTATTATCTTTTGCAAGTTCTACAACTTGATTTTCAGGCTGCCTATGAAGCGAAGGAAAATCGGAACCCCGCATAATCTGCAAATCATTATCTGCTGCAAAATCCATCAAAAAACGGAACATGCTAGGGTTAATTTCTTTAAGACTAGGCGAAATCTCCACACAGCGCACTTTATTAAGCAGCGCAGGACGCACCCATTCATGATACGACAGGCGATTATCTTTACTAAACGATGAAAGAATACCGCACAATCGTTCTGCCCAATCACTTGGGCGAAATACTTTTCCATTGCTGGTTGTGCCATGAATAATAATTTCATCGCTGGGTAACATAATCTATTCCGCAAGAAAACATTAAAACATCGCTTATTATACCCGACATATATCAATAAAACCGCAAAAGATAAAACAAAACCGCTTGGAATACCAAGCGGTTAGAATTTGGTTGCGGGGGCAGGATTTGAACCTACGACCTTCGGGTTATGAGCCCGACGAGCTACCATGCTGCTCCACCCCGCGTCAGAAAGGCTGAACTATACGCCATATTGCTTTATCTGTCAATTTTTAAATTTAGGCAGCCTGAAAATCATTTAACGAATAATGCCGCGCTGCGATGTTGCGACAAATTCATGCAAAATTTGTAGTTCTGAATGAGCTTTTGCCATTTCTGCAAGTTTAGCTTTAGCTTCATCCAAGCCTAAATCTTGCATATACAAAACCTTATAAGCCTGTTTCACCGCAGAAATTTGTTCTGCAGAAAAACCATTGCGCCGCATTCCTTCGCTGTTCAAACCTGCTGGCTCAGCACGATACCCTGCCGCCATAAAATAAGGCGGCACATCTTTATGCACACCCGCAGCAAACGCAGTCATAGCATACGCACCAATGCGGCAAAATTGGAATACCAATGTATAACCACCCAACACCACATAATCGCCAATAGTTACATGCCCTGCCAACGAAGCGTTATTTGCAAAAATCGTATGATTTCCCACAACACAATCATGTGCCAAATGGCAATACGCCATAATCCAGTTATCATCACCAATGCGCGTTTCGCCAATTCCTGTAACCGTACCCGTATTGAATGTTGTGAATTCTCGGATGGTATTACCATTACCAATAATGAGTTTAGTGGGCTCATCACAATATTTTTTATCTTGCGGCTGCGCGCCTAAACTAGCAAACTGAAAAATTTTATTGTTTTGCCCGATTGTAGTATGCCCTTCAATCACCGTATGCGCTCCAATTTCTGTTCCTGCACCAATTTGCACATTCGCGCCAATAATGGAATAAGCGCCCACTTTCACACTACTATCCAACTCGGCTTTGGGATCAATAATAGCTGTTTTATGGATTAAAGACATAATACTCTTTCTGTTGTTCAATTTACCTTTTTCAGGCTGCCTAATCTGTCTAAGCAGCCTGAAAACTCATATTAGACTCAGAAAAACAAGCTAAATAAAACAATGAATTCAAATAACACGAATCTAAAACAACAACCAACACCACCATCAGGCTTGTTCTATTGATTGATATTATTTTTCTACTTTGCGTTTAGCACACATAATTTCTGCTTCAACAGCCAATTCACCATCCACTCTGGCAACAGCTTTAAACTTACCAATACCACGTTTGCTTTGTAACAACTCAATCTCAAAAACTAGCTGATCAGCAGGAATAACTTGGCGTTTAAATCGCGCATTATCTATACCTGCAAAGAAATAAATTTCATCAGGATCACGCCCGCCTTCGGTCAAAACTGCCAATGCACCACATGCTTGTGCCATTGCTTCAATAATCAACACACCTGGCATAACAGGAAATTCAGGAAAATGCCCTGTAAATTGCGGCTCATTCATGGTTATATTTTTGATTGCTGTAAGCGATTTTCCGCTCTCAAACGCTGTGATGCGATCAATTAACAAAAATGGAAACCGATGTGGAATCAGCTTTTGAATATTTTTTGCTTCTATTGGTAAAGAAATGTTCACTTTGTTTTTCTTTTATATTTGATTAATAATTAAAACCAACCTATGTTTCATGTGAAACATAGGCACGAAATTAACGGTTTTTCAATGCTTCGGTTAATTGGGGCACAATTTCAAACAAATCACCCACAATTCCAAAATCTGCCACATTAAAAATTTGAGCATCAGGATCTTTGTTGATTGCTACCACAATTTTGCTATCTTGCATCCCTGCAACGTGTTGAATTGCCCCTGAAATACCTATCGCAAAATACAATTCAGGCGCAACAATTTTACCTGTTTGCCCCACTTGATAATCGTTTGGCACATATTCTGCATCCACCGCAGCACGCGATGCGCCGATTGCCGCGCCTAATGTATCAGCTAGTGGCGTTAAAACCGCATTGAATTGTTCAGCGCTTCCCAAAGCACGCCCACCTGACACAATTACTTTTGCTTGTGTTAATTCAGGGCGATCGGATTGTGTTAATTCGCGCGATACAAATCGGCTCAACTGCTGCGCTGGCGTAGCTGCTACATTTTCAATTTCTGCCATTTGCTCGCCATATGTTGCCGCATCAAATGCGCTGGCGCGAATTGTTAGCACCAATTTTTCTTCACTACTGAATACTGTGGTAAATACATTTCCAGCATAAGTAGGGCGAACAAAGGTTTTATTATCAATAATCTCTGTTAAATCAGAAATTTGCGAACAATCTAGCATCGCTGCCACACGCGGCATTATATTTTTGCCAAAAGCGCTGGCTGTTGCAACAAAATACTGATACGGCGTAACCAATGAAACGATAAGCGGCGCAATTTCTTCCGCTAATAGTTCAGTAAAATGCGCAGCTTCCGCATGCAATACTTTGCTCACACCATTGATTTTACTGGCTTGTTCTGCCACTTTCAGGCTGCCTGAACCTACCACTAGCGCATGAACTTCGCCTAATTTTTGTGCCGCATAAATAGCGTGCAATGTGGCTGGATTGACTTGCTTGCTATCATGTTCTACTAATACCAAAACTGTCATTTTATTTTCCTTTTAAATTGCTTTGGCAGCCGCCAGTTTTTCAACCAACTCAGCAACATTGGCAACTTTTACGCCAGCTTGTCGCGCTTTAGGTTCAGCGTATTGTTTTATTTGCAAACGCGGTTCAATGTTTACAGCTAATTCTTCAGTAGTATGTTTTTCAATTGTTTTTTTCTTTGCTTGCATCAACGCGG
Organism: uncultured Kingella sp.; assembly: GCA_963529725.1. Taxonomy (GTDB): domain Bacteria; phylum Pseudomonadota; class Gammaproteobacteria; order Burkholderiales; family Neisseriaceae; genus Kingella_B. The sequence continues at coordinate 24,563 of CAUSAW010000013.1, forward strand.
GTAGTTTAACAAACCGTGGCTCATTTAAACGCAAATCCGTACTAATAACAGCAGGCAGTTTCAAAGCAACGGTTTCCATGCCGCCATCAATATCGCGCGTAACCACCGCTTCATCGGCAGCCAATACCACTTTGCTGGCAAACGTGCCTTGCGGCGCATTCATCAGGGCTGCCAACATTTGCGCCGTTTGGTTGGCATCATCATCAATCGCCTGCTTACCTAATAAAACAAGGCTAGGCTGTTCTTTATCCACAATTTTTTTCAATAATTTGGCTACAGCTAATGGTTCAAGCAAGGCATCGGTTTCCACATGAATCGCGCGATCTGCGCCCATTGCTAATGCAGTTCTCAGCGTGTCTTCGCATTTTTTTTCGCCCAGCGATACGGCTACCACTTCGCTGATTTTGCCTGCTTCTTTCAAGCGCACCGCTTCTTCTACTGCAATTTCGTCAAACGGATTCATGGACATTTTTACATTGCCAATATCCACGCCCGAACCATCTGCATTCACGCGCACTTTCACATTGAAATCAACCACGCGTTTTACCGCAACCAATGCTTTCATGAGAATTCCTTATCAACTTATTTTCAGGCTGCCTGAAACCAATAAAGAGCGGTATTTTATCGGAAAAGTGCTTTTTTGAATACATTTTAGGATAGTTATCCACAAATTTAGGCAGCCTGAAACCCTATCATGTTCGTTTTATAAACTTATCCACAAAATCTCTTTATCTGCGAAATTTTATCCACTACTATTCACATCCTATTCCTGCTTTTCAGTCTGCCTTTTCTAAAGCAATAAAAGCAAAACAAGTTTTTGAAATTATTTAGTTTTTAAACTTATCAACAAGTAAGCAATATATTCTTAATCTTAATAATCTAATTTTATTTAAATTTTGGATTTAAATACTATTACAAGCAGCGTGGGCTTCTTACATTGTCTAACCTATTTCAATGGAGTAAAGTTACAACTTTCTCAACTCGCAAGGAATAATCATGAAAGGCGATATTGGTGTAATTGGTTTAGCGGTAATGGGTCAAAACTTGATTTTGAACATGAACGTCAAAGGCTTTAAAGTGGTGGCGTTCAACCGAACCGTATCCAAAGTGGACGAATTTTTAAATGGTGCGGCAAAAGGCACCAATATTGTTGGCGCGCATTCATTGCAAGAACTTGTGGATAAATTAGAAAAGCCAAGAAAAATCATGTTGATGGTGCGAGCAGGCAGCGCAGTAGATGAATTTATTGAGCAAATTTTGCCGTATCTTGAATCAGGCGACATCATTATTGATGGTGGTAATGCCAATTATCCCGATACCAACCGCCGCACGGTTGAGTTGGCAGCAAAAGGCATTCGCTTTGTGGGCGCGGGTGTTTCGGGTGGCGAAGAAGGTGCGCGGCATGGTCCTTCTATTATGCCTGGTGGCAATCCCGAAGCATGGCCATACGTTCAGCCGATTTTGCAAGGCATTGCGGCAAAAACGCCAAATGGCGAGCCGTGCTGCGATTGGGTGGGTGACAATGGCGCGGGGCATTTTGTGAAAATGGTGCACAACGGCATTGAATACGGTGATATGCAGCTGATTTGCGAAGCCTATCAATTTATGAAAGACGGTTTGGGCATGACGTATGACGAAATGCACGAAACGTTTAAATCTTGGAAAAACACCGAGTTAAATTCTTATTTAGTGGACATCACCACCGATATTCTTGCCTACAAAGACGCAGACGGCACGCCGCTGGTGGAAAAAATCCTAGATACCGCAGGGCAAAAAGGCACGGGCAAATGGACTGGCATCAACGCTTTGGATATGGGCATTCCGCTCACGCTGATTTCTGAATCGGTGTTTGCCCGTTGCGTTTCTGCCTTGAAAGAACAGCGCGTTGCCGCTGCTAGTCTATTCCCACACAGCATCACGCCTGTTTCAGGCGATCGCCAAGAATGGCTGGAAGCGCTGCGCTTGTCGTTGTTGGCATCCAAAATTATTTCGTATGCACAAGGCTTTATGCTGATGCGCGAAGCTAGCAACACGTTTAACTGGAAACTCAATTACGGTAAAACTGCGCTGCTATGGCGCGAAGGCTGCATCATCCGCAGCATTTTCTTGGGCAATATTCGCGATGCGTTTGAAGCCAATCCTGATTTAGCCTTCTTGGGCGCAGACCCGTATTTCCAAAAAATCTTGATTAACGCGCTGCCCGCATGGCGCAAAACGGTTGCCAAAGCGATTGAAATCGGCGTGCCGATGCCTTGCATGGCGGCGGCGATTACTTTCCTAGATGGCTACACCACCGCGCGCTTGCCTGCTAATTTACTGCAAGCGCAGCGTGATTATTTCGGCGCACACACATACGAGCGCACCGATAAACCGCGTGGCGAATTTTTCCACACCAATTGGACAGGTACAGGCGGCAACACTGCTTCTAGCACCTACGAAGTGTAATTATCCACAACCGTTTTCAGGCTGCCTTACGCAAATAGGCAGCCTGAAAAACATAAGGAGAACAAAATGGGTTGGTTTTCGCGCAAAGAAGAAGCCTTTTTTCTGGCAACGGTAACCCCAAGCGATATTCAGTTAGACGCGTATTTAGGCATTGTGAACGGTGAAGCGATTATCGGCGCAAACATTTTCCGCGATATGTTTGCATCCATCCGCGATGTAGTCGGCGGGCGCGCGGGCGGTTATGAACGCGCATTGGCAGGCGCACGCGAAGCTGCGTTGGACGAGATGAAAGAAGCCGCTAAAGCGCTGGGCGCCAACGGCATCATCGGCATTGATTTTGACTACGAAGTGTTGGGCGAAACCAATGGCATGATGATGGTAACCGTGAGCGGCACGGCGGTTAAGGTGGCGGTGTAATGATAGATAGGCAGCCTGAAAACGAGCAAAGCTAAAACGGCATTTAAAAGGTTTTTCAGGCTGCCTTTTTTTGTGGATAATTTGTTGATAAGAGAGTATCTGTTTGTTTTTAATATGAATAATCAGGGATAACTTTATGGATAAAGGCAGCCTGAAACGGTGGATAACCCATTTTCAGGCTGCCTTTTATGCGTCAAAACTATCGCACGCCCAACGTTTCAATGCCTGAAAACGCGCTTGGCATGGCGTTATCATCAGAATCATCAGAAAATTCCACCCACTCAAACGCTGTTTCGTCTGCCAAAACCGCCCGCAGCAGCGCATTGTTAATCGCATGCCCCGATTTATAGCCTTCAAATGCGCCGATAATCGGATGCCCAACGATATACAAATCGCCAATCGCGTCCAAAATTTTGTGGCGCACAAATTCATCAGGATAGCGTAGCCCTTCGGGATTGAGCACATCGGTATCGTCAATCACAATCGCATTGGACAAATTGCCGCCCAAGCCCAAATTGTGCGCACGCATCAGCTCCACTTCCTGCATAAAGCCGAATGTTCGCGCCCGCGCAATTTCTTCCACATAAGATTTTCCTGCAAAATCAATCTCAAACGTGGGCGCGCTGCGGTTGAAAACAGGATGATCAAATTCAATCGTTAAGCGCACTTTAAAACCATCATACGGCGTAAATTTCACCGATTTATTCGGCTCTTGCAGCGAAACTTCTTTGAGTATTCGCAAAAAGCGTTTTTGCGCCTGCTGCTCCACTACGCCCGCATCTTGCAGCAAAAAGATAAACGGCAAGCTGCTGCCATCCATAATTGGGATTTCGGGCGCGTTCAGTTCCACCAAAATGTTATCCACACCATACGCCGCAAATGCCGACATAATGTGCTCAATCGTGCCAACGCGGATGCCGTTTTCGGTAACAATGGTGGATGAAAGGCGCGTGTCGTTAATCAAATAGGGCGTGAGCGACACAATCTCGCCTTGTTCGCCTGATAAATCGCTGCGGCGAAACTGGATGCCCGTGTTTTTAGCGGCAGGATGCAAGGTGAGCGACACGCGCTCGCCCGAATGCAAGCCTACGCCTGTGGCGGTTACAGATTTGGCTAAGGTGCGTTGTTTCATGTGGTTATCCTAAAATGATTTTCAGGCTGCATAATATGTAGAAATTAACCGCGTTGTTTACACAACAGGTTGAGAAAAATAAGCCTGCAGCACTTCAAAGGGCGTATCCCCTTTCAGACTGCTGTGGGACT
>CAUSAW010000014.1:0-27573 GCA_963529725.1 uncultured Kingella sp.
GGCGGAGGCCACGCCGTGCTGACCCGCGCCGGTTTCGGCGATGACGCGTTTTTTACCCATACGGCGGGCAAGCAGTGCCTGACCGATGGTGTTGTTGACCTTGTGCGCGCCTGTGTGGTTGAGGTCTTCGCGTTTGAGCCAGATTTGCGCGCCGCCGAGGAGGGCGGACAGGCGTTCGGCGTGGTAAACGGGGCTGGGGCGACCGACGTAGTGTTTTAAGTCGCGCTCAAAATCTGCCCAAAATTGCGGGTCTTGCTTGGCTTGGGCGTAGGCTTGGGCGAGTTCTTGCAGGGCGGGGATTAGGGTTTCGGCAACGTAGATGCCGCCGTGTTCGCCGAAAAAGCCTTGTTCGTTGGGGGCTTGGTAGTTTTGCATGGTGGGATTTCCTTGTGGGGAAGTGTTAAGAAAGTTTAACAGATGATAGCATAAGGTGGGGTTGGGTTTGGGGGAGTTTTTTGGGGAGTGTGGGCAGCCTGAAATGGGGTGGGCTAATGGGAATATGGTTTTCAGGCTGCTTGTTGATGATTTTGTGATGGGGAGTTTAGGCTGTCTTTATTGTTGAGTGTTGCTTAAAGGTAGCCTGAAAATGGGTTGCTGCTTTGTGGTTAGCATCCGATTAGTTTTAACCATGCGTCTCGTGCCGACGGGGCACTTACTTTTCTTTGCTTCGCCAAAGTGTGAACCTGTATTCATCATCCACGCGATAGCTTTTGCGTCCTAAAAACATGGCTACTGCGTTGCAAATGCTCGCAAGGTGTCCAACCTTGCTGCGCTTTGCGCCTTGTATCCATGCTTTTATGCCGCAAAATCTATTCACGCGGATAATGAATACAGGTTCAAAGCAAAAGAAAGGCGACCCCGACGTGCAGGTTTGGCTGCGCCAAACTTCCCGAAGGCTGCATCCTTTTTTCGGCGCGTGCGAACTAGCCGCGCTTTGCGCGTCGTTGGACAAGCGCACGCTTTTTTCCGAAAAAAGGATGCTGCGTTCGGCTGGACGTAGGGGAGGGCAGCAGCATCAACCATTTGCGATGGATTAGGCAGCCTGAAAATCAATCTATTCAGCAAAAAATCGTTTGGCTTAACATCAAGCGGGTTTGTGTTTTCAGGCTGCCTTTGAGACAAAACCCATAGGCAGCCTGAAAGCAGAAAATCCCATTTCAGGCTGCCTCATCCGCCACCGCAGGGCAGCCTGAAACCGCCCCCTAATTTCCAGTATAATCCGCTTCTTTTGATTATTTAGGCAGCCTGAAAACCATGCACCCCATCTCTCAAACCGTCGCGCAAAATCTGCTTCATGCCAACCATCTTTCCGCGGAAAATCTTGCCCAATCGCTCGCCCTTATCGGCGCACATCATGTTGATTACGCCGATATTTACTGCCAGCGCACCGCCTTTGAAAGCTGGCATTTAGACGAAGGTATTGTAAAATCAGGTAGTTATCAGATTAACCAAGGCGTAGGCGTGCGCGCCGTGTCGGGTGAAAAAACCGCCTTTGCCTACGCCGATAGCCTCAGCGAGGATGCCATCCGCCGCGCCGCCCAAGCCGTGCGCGCGATTGGCGATGCGGGCAACCAAACGCCCGTGCGCGTGCCTAACGCTGTTTCAGGCTGCCCCAGCGTGTATGGCGCGTTTGACCCCATCACCACGCTGGACTCGCTGCAAAAAGTTGCCCTGTTGCAAAAAGTGGAAACCCTTGCCCGCGCTGCCGACCCGCGCATCGTGCAAGTGATGGCGGGGCTAACCTGCGAGCACGACATGGTTTACATCGCGCGGCTGGACGGCAAACACGCCGCCGACATCCGCCCGCTGGTGCGGTTGAGCCTAACCGTTATCGCCAAGCAGGGCGAGCGGCGCGAACAAGGCAGCGCAGGCGGCGGCGGACGCTTTGATTTAGCCTATTTCAACGACAGCAAAATCCAAGAATATGTGAACCACGCCGTGCAGCAAGCCCTAACCAATCTAGAATCCCGCCCCGTCCCCGCAGGCGCGATGACCGTGGTGCTCGGCAGCGGCTGGCCGGGTGTGCTGCTGCACGAAGCCGTAGGGCATGGCTTGGAGGGCGACTTCAACCGCAAGCAAACCAGCGCGTTTTCAGGGCTCATCGGGCAGCGCGTTGCCGCCCAAGGCGTAACCGTGATAGACCAAGGCAACATCGCCGACCGCCGAGGCAGCCTGAATATTGATGACGAAGGCAACGAAACCCGCCGCACCGTGTTGATTGAAGACGGCATTCTCACCGGCTATATGCAAGACGAAACCAACGCCCGCCTAATGGGCGCAAGCATCACAGGCAACGGACGGCGCGAAAGCTATTCATCCGCCCCCATGCCGCGTATGACCAACACCTTTATGGAAAACGGCACGCACGAAGCCGAAGAAATCATCGCCAGCATCCAAAAAGGCATTTACGCGGTGAACTTTGGCGGCGGACAAGTGGACATTACCAGCGGCAAATTCGTCTTCTCCGCCAGCGAAGCATGGTGGGTGGAAAACGGCAAATTGCAATACCCCGTAAAAGGCGCAACCATCATCGGCAACGGCCCCGAAGTGCTCAAACACGTTTCCATGATAGGCAACGACAGCCGCTTAGACACAGGCATCGGCGTGTGCGGCAAAGACGGGCAAAGCGTGCCCGTTGGCGTGGGACAGCCGACGCTGCGGATTGATGCAGGGCTTACGGTGGGCGGGAGCGAAGCGTAGTGGAACAAGGCGGGCAATCGTGTGAACAGGGTTGCCCGCTGTTTTTCAGGCTGCCTATTATGTTGCCCATCGGCAGCCTGAAAACCGTTTATCGCGTTTAACCATTCCATCCACCATCAGGCAAGCAAAAGGCAGCCTGAAAACAAAATCCAGCCGTGTAGGTTGGGCATTGATGCCCGACGTTTTTCCAATTTGCCAATGTTTGTCGGGCATCAATGCCCGACCTACTGCCGAACCTATTTTCAGGCTACCTCGGATGCCATCAGAAACCCCAAAGGCAGCCGAAAACAAAACCTAGCCCAATACCCATTCCCCCTAAGCCCACCATGCCCATCCCCCAACACATCCACGACACCATCATCGCCACCGATGCCCAGTTAGCCGCTCGCCAAGCCGAATTGCAGCGCAAACAGCAACACGGCACGCTCACCCCCAGCGAACACCACGAATTCGCCCACCTAATCCCACCCAACGCCAGCCCCGCCGAAGAAGATGTCCACTACCTGCGCCACCTGTGTGCCGCCGCCCGCGCAGGCTATGTGCATTCGCTGTACGCACTCTCGTTTATCTTTGAATTTGGCGACAACAGCGTGCCCGCCAATCCCGCCCTCGCGCAGCGGCTGATGGACATCTGCGCCAAAAAGCAACACCCCAACGCCCTGTTTCAGGCTGCCCTGTGCGAACCCGACCCACTCGAGCGCAACCGCCTGATACTCATCGCCGCGCAAAAACGTTCGCAAACCGCGTGCTGGTATCTTGCCGAAAGCTACGCCAAAGGGCGCAACGGCTTTCGTGCCAACCGCCGCTTGGCAACGTTCTACAAAAAATTAGCGTGGGACGACCACACATGGGCAGCCTGAAAACACAAAACCGCTTGACATCGCACCAAGCGGTTTTTGTTGGGGGGATTGGTTTTCAGGCTGCCTATTCATTCATCCCCGATCTCCTTATCCTCCTGCCCATCCGCCCGCAGCCGACACCCCACCGCCACATCCGATTCCAACATGCAGCAACACGCCAAAATCTCGCCCTCGGCAATAAACGCCATCGGCAGTTCGCGATACGACACCCGCCCCGCCAGCAATTTCACCCGACAAGAGCCGCAATAGCCGCTGCGGCATTGATATTCCACCGCATGGTTCGTGCGCTCCAAGCCCGCCAGCAGCGACTCATCGGGCAGCAATTCAAATTCCGCATCCAGCGTTGTAACCTTAACCATAACAGCAGCCTGAAAACCAAAAGCGCAGATTATAGAGAAAAAGATTGCGCCACACAGCGCCCGCTTTTCAGGCTGCCCCAGCCGCTGCCCGCGCCGCGCATGGCAACAATTCTTAACCTAACCCAAGAAAATCCCACAAAAAGATGACTTTTCGTAAATAATTTTTTACAATCAAACGCGGTTTACCCAAATCCGCTTCACAAGCAGCCCAAAGCATTTTCATCACGCAAGCAAAACATGGTGGTAAGAATGTTCGCAGGCATTTTTCTGTTGCCCACGGCGCAAATTGCCGCAGCGCCAGCAGAAAAACCGCCGCCCACCATCGGCAGCGATGCAAATGCGCTTTTTTAGGCTGCTTTTTTTGTTTACCCCATCCTGCGCTTCAAACCACGTGGTCAATCTTTGCTCCACCCCCAGCACCACGTTAGATTTTTAAATGAATCGGCACAACCAGTTCACTCAAAAATCTACGCCACGCGCCGCATTGCGAGCAAACAAGCCGCGCGTATCGCAGTATCCACACAGGAAAACCATGAAACCCATCCAAATCATCTCACCCATTTTGGCGCTGCTTGCGCCCAGCCTTGCCCAAGCCGCCGAATTCAACGCCGCCGAGCTCAGCCTTGCATGGGGCATTCCCTTTGCCCTTGTTTTGCTCTCCATTGCGCTAGGACCCCTATTTTTCGCCAACACATGGCATCACCACTTTGGCAAAATCACTCTCGGCTGGACGCTGCTTTTTCTTATCCCGTTCACATTCACATTCGGCTCGCACCAAAGCCTGCACCTCATCGCCCACGCCATGATTGGCGAATACATCCCGTTTATTCTGCTACTGCTTGCGCTATACACCATATCGGGCGGCATTCTCGTGTGGGGCAATTTGCACGGCTCAGCCAAGCTCAACACCACCTTGCTCGCCATCGGCACGGCGCTGGCATCCATTATGGGCACCACAGGCGCGGCGATGCTGATGATTCGCCCCTTGCTCAAAGCCAACGACAACCGTAAACACAACGTTCATGTGGTAATTTTTTTCATCTTTTTGGTTGCCAACATCGGCGGCGGCTTAACGCCATTGGGCGATCCCCCGCTCTTTCTGGGCTTCTTAAAAGGCGTGGATTTTGGCTGGACAGTGCTTCATATGTTCCCACCCGTGTTAATCAGCACCATCGTCTTGCTCACCGTGTTTTATATTTTAGACAGCCGCTATTTCGCCCAAGCAGACGAAGTTTTGCCACGCGATCCCACGCCTGATACCCATTTCGCGCAGCCAGCCTTCCCTGCGGTGGACGGCATCAAAATCTACGGCAAAATCAACTTCTTGCTGCTGGCGGGCGTGATTGGCGCAGTTTTGTTATCAGGGCTATGGAAGCCCGAATCGCACGGCTTTGAAATTCTTGGCGCGCATTTGGAACCGCAAAACATGGCGCGCGATGCCATTTTGGTGGTGCTCACGATTATTTCGCTATGGGTAACGCCAAAGCAGGTTCGCGCGGGCAACGAGTTTAATTTTGACCCCATCGCCGAAGTTGCCAAGCTGTTCGCAGGCATTTTCATCACCATTTCCCCTGTGCTTGCCATGTTGCAAGCGGGCGAAAAAGGCGCGTTTTCAGGCGTGATTGCGTTGGTACACGATGCCGCAGGGCAGCCCATCAACACCATGTATTTTTGGATGAGCGGGCTGTTATCAGGCTTCTTGGACAACGCCCCCACCTACCTCGTATTCTTTAACATGGCAGGCGGCGACCCACACGAGCTGATGCGCGGTGAGCTGTTTCACACGCTGCTGGCGATTTCCATGGGCTCGGTGTTTATGGGCGCACTCAGCTATATCGGCAATGCGCCCAACTTTATGGTGAAAGCCATCGCCGAGCAGCGCAAGGTAAAAATGCCCAGCTTCTTTGGCTATATGGCGTGGTCGTTTGGTATTTTGATTCCGCTGTTTATTGTGCACACGCTGGTGTTTTTCGTATTCCAAATCTTGTAAACAGCCAAAGGCAGCCTGAAAGCCTTGCAAGCGTTTTCAGGCTGCCTTTTTAACGGCGCACGGCTTGCTAGCAAGCCGTAAGAGACGCGAATAACCCTTTCAGGCTGCCCACCGAGCGTGCCCGCGTTTTAGCTTTGCCGCCATCGGTTTCAGGCTGCCTTTTTCTCATTCCCCCAAGGCAGCCTGAAAACAAATGGCAAACTGCTGCCAAGATGCACACCCCCGAAAGATACGCCATGAACATCATCAAATACCTACAAGCCCAAGGCATAGACACCCGCAAAGGCTGCCAATGGCTTGTCAAACACCAACTCGTGCAAATCAACGGCAACACCATCGCCAACGACAAAGCCGAAGTGCAGCCTGAAAACGTCCGCAGTCTAACCATAGAAGGCGAAGACGCGCTCATCATCCCGCTGCCGCATTTCTACATCCTACTCAACAAACCCGCCGACTACGAAGTCTCCCACAAGCCGCGCGACTATCCCAGCGTGTTCACCCTGCTGCCCGATCAAATCCGCGCCGCCGACATCCAAGCCATCGGGCGGCTGGATGCCGACACCACAGGCGTGCTGCTCATCACCAACGACGGACAATTCAACCATCGCATGACCAGCCCCAAACACAAAGTCGCCAAAATCTACCGCATCACGCTCAAACACCCCGCCGATGAAACCCTATGCACCAGCCTGAAAAACGGCGTGCTGCTGCACGACGACAACGAAACTGTCGCCGCGCAAGAAGCCGTCTTGCAAAACCCCACCACCCTGCTGATGACCATCACTGAAGGCAAATACCACCAAGTCAAACGCATGATAGCCGCCGCAGGCAACCGCGTCGCCCAGCTGCACCGCCAGCAGTTTGGCGCATGGGACACCCAAGATTTAGCCGCAGGCGAATGGCGGTTTATTCAACCCGATAACGCATAAGCATCATCTGAACTACGCCATTTAAAGGCAGCCTGAAAACCCGTTATCCCATTTCAGGCTGCCCCATCCCCCAACATCATGCCCAATCTCTTCATCTGTCTCACCCCCCTGCAAGCCCTAATCGCCCAAAGCCTAATCAGCCAAAGCCAGCAAAGCGCCGACTTGCTGATGGTGTGCTACCCCGAAGCGCACAACGCAAAATTCCAACACTATTACCAGCAAACCGCCGCTCATTGCCGCCGCAGCGTTTACTACATCGTCCCCCAACGCAGCTGGCAACGCGCTTTCAGGCTGCCACATCTGCTCAACGGACTAGACACGCACTACCACACACTCTACGCCGCCAGCATAGACAACCCCAACGTCCAATACCCCGCCAGCCATCTCACCTTTGACCGCCTAGAAACCTTCGATGACGGCACAGGCAATCTCTACCCCCAAAGCATCCTTTACCACAGCCGCCTAAGCCTAAAACGCCGCCTGCTCAACCGCCTGCAAGGCATCCGCCACACCACCGAAAGCCTGCGCCAACTCAGCCGCCAACACTACACCCTATACCCCAATCTCCCCAACATCGTCAGCCCCACCATCCCCCTGCAACTCTGGCAAAGGCAGCCTGAAAACGCCCAATCCATCGCGCCCAGCCCCAGCCCCGCGCAGCACATCCTGCTCGGGCAGCCCATCTATCCCGAAGCCCAGCGCAACATCGCCCTAATGCAACGCATCAGCGATCACTTCCCCATCAGCCACTACTTCCCCCACCCCCGCGAACACTACACCCACCCCAAACTCAACTACATCCACACCCCGCTAATTTTTGAAGATTGGCTACTGCAACAGCACCCACAACAAGCGCACACCCCCATCCACATCTACCACATCGCCAGCACCGCCGCGCTCAACGTTAGCGCATTCCCTAACGTCCACATCCACAGCATCCGCCCGCAAGAGCCACACTTCCAACAGCCCAGCTACGCCCATCTCTACCAGCTTATGCCCCAGCTTGGCATGGAAATCATAGACTTATCGGCAGCCTGAAAACGCGTTTGCACGCTTGTGCGAACCAAACCCGAGCTTGCGAACTTCTGCGAAGCCAAAAACCCATCCGCACATTTGCCCCTTACCATTCAACCCTTTTCAGGCTGCCTTATCACCCCCAAAGGCAGCCTGAAAACAAGTTTGCACGCTTCCACAACCTAAACCTGCATCCACAAGCTGCCACAAAACCCAAAGCCCCCACGCCCTTTCAGCCTACCGCCCGCTTATCTTTCGCCAGAGCAGGCGTTTCGCCGCCTACCACGAGCAGGGGCAAGCCCCTGCACCCCGCGCAGCATTCACCATCGCTGCCCAATCCCCACGCCAATAAAAAGGCAGCCTGAAACTTCATTTCCGTTTTCAGGCTGCCTCTATCACAAGCAAAGCACCAACGCCATCAAATCTCCATACATCATCACGCCAAGCGTTTTCGTTGCATAAATAGCTTTTCAGGCTGCCTTCCCATTATCAGCAAAGCAATCATCAGCAAAGCGCCAACAACGCCGCCCGCGCACATTCACAAATATCCCCATCCGCCGAGCGCAGCGAAACCATCAACCCCGCCACCAACGAAGCATCCGCAAACGCCATCGCCGCCTGCGTTACCCAATAGCGCACGCCATCAGCCGTATGCTCACCCTGCAAAATCCGCCCAATCTCCGCCACCACCCGCGCCCTATCCTGCGAGAGCAACGCAAACTCCACCATCGGATACACACCCCAGCCATCGCCCCTACCAAACGAACGCAGCAACAACGGCACCGCTTCATCGCAAGGTGTCGCCGCAAAAAATTTCAACACCGCATCAAACTGATTGATTACAGCAGCGGTTAAAGCATCATCATCGGGCAGCGGCTGATGTTGGCGCAAAAAAAGCCAACGCTTCGGCTTGGTTCATCGCATTCCTGATTAACAAAAACAACAAAAGGCAGCCTGAAAACGAGCGAAGCGAGTTTCAGCGAAGCTAAAACGTGCATCTGAGTCTGTTTTCAGGCTGCCGATTGCCGCACACATGGTTATAGCAGCGATTTCACCGCCGCCACCACATTGTCTACAGTAAAGCCAAACAGCTTAAACAGCTCATCGGCAGGCGCGGATTCGCCGAATCTGTCCAAGCCGATTACTTTGCCGTTGCTGCCGACATATTTATACCAACCGTCGGACACGCCCGCTTCCACCGCCACTTTCGGCAAATCGGCAGGCAACACTTGTGCGCGATACGCAGCAGGCTGGCGGTCAAACACATTGGTGCACGGCATGGAAACCACGCGAACCGCAATGCCTTCATCTGCCAACGCTTTTTGCGCATTCAACGCCAGTTCCACTTCCGAGCCCGTGGCGATAATCACCGCCTGCGCCTTGCCATCCGCTTCTTTCAGGCAATATCCGCCGCGCGCAATGGCATCAGTCGTATCCGTATCGCGCGGAATGCAGGGCAGGTTTTGGCGGCTGAAAATCAGGCTACTGGGGCGGTCTGCCGTTTTGATGGCTTCCGACCACGCCACCAGCGATTCCACCGTATCGCAAGGTCGCCAAACGTCCATATTTGGAATCAGGCGCAGGCTGGCGATTTGTTCAACAGGCTGATGCGTTGGGCCGTCTTCGCCCAAGCCGATGGAATCGTGCGTGAACACAAACACGGGGTTGATTTTCATCAACGCCGCCATGCGCAGCGCGTTGCGGGCGTATTCGCTGAACATCAAGAAAGTTGCGCCAAAGGGGCGAACGCCGCCGTGCAGCGCCATGCCGTTCATAATCGCCGCCATGCCAAATTCGCGCACGCCGTAGTGGATATAGTTGCCGCCGCCGTTTTTCGTTACCGAAACGCTGCCCGACCAATCGGTTAGGTTAGACGGCGTTAAATCCGCCGAGCCGCCCACCAATTCGGGCAACACTTTTGCCAACACTTCAATACTGTTTTGGCTGGCTTTGCGCGTGGCGATTTTTTCGGCTTTTTCGGCAAATTCGCTGATGGCAACCTTCACCGCGCTTGCAAAGTTTTCAGGCAGCCTGCCTGCCATGCGGCGTTCAAATTCCGCTGCCAATTCAGGATATTGCGCTTGATATTGGGCAAACAGCGCGTTCCACTCGGCTTCTAGTTTTGCGCCTTTTTCGGCGGCGTTCCAAGCGGCATACACATCGGCAGGCACTTCAAACGGCGCGTGATTCCAGCCCAAATGCTGGCGCGTGGCGGCGATTTCTTCCGCGCCCAACGGTGCGCCGTGGGTTTTGTGGCTGCCTTCTTTGGTGGCAGCGCCTTTGCCGATCAGCGTTTTGCAGCAAATGATGGATGGCTGGGCGGTTTCGGCTTGCGCGGCGGCGATGGCGGCGCGGATGGCTTCGGGGTTATGCCCGTCCACATTGGGCACGACGTGCCAGCCGTAGCTTTTGAAGCGTTCGGGAATGTTCTCGGTGAACCAGCCATCCACTTTGCCGTCGATGGAAATATTGTTGTCGTCATACAAAACAATCAGTTTGCCCAAGCCTAGCGTGCCCGCCAGCGAGGCGGCTTCGTGCGAGATGCCTTCCATCAGGCAGCCGTCGCCCAAGAAAACATAGGTGTGGTGGTTCACAATGGCAAAGCCGTCGCGGTTGAATTCGGCAGCGAGCAGTTTTTCCGCCAACGCCATGCCCACCGCGTTGGCGATGCCTTGCCCCAGCGGGCCGGTGGTGGTTTCCACGCCGTCGGTGTAGCCGTATTCGGGATGGCCGGGGGTTTTGCTGTGCAGTTGGCGGAAGTTTTTTAAATCATCGGTAGAAAGATTGTAGCCGCTCAAATGCAGCAGGCTATACAGCAGCGCAGAAGCGTGTCCATTGGACAGCACGAAGCGGTCGCGGTTGGCAAATTGCGGATTTTTGGGGTTGTGGCGCAGAAATTCGCGCCAGAGCACGTCTGCCATGTCTGCCATGCCCATGGGTGCGCCGGGGTGGCCAGAATTGGCGGCTTGCACGGTGTCCATTGAAAGAAAACGAAGCGCGTTGGCGGTTTGTGTTGCCATGACTTTTCCTTTGTTGCGTGGTGAAGAAAATGAAGGGCGATTATGGCAGCTTTACAATTTGTTTACAATTATTTGAGCGGGTGGGCGGTGGGTTGGGAAGGGGCGGGGGTGTGGACGGTTTTTCGCTGCGCTGCGCAGGCTGCCGTTGGCAATTAGGACTGAGCTTAAAACTCCAGCATCGGCAGCCTGAAAAAGCAGAGATGGCAACATTCGTTAAATGAATTGCGCAATGGCGTAAACAATTTTCAGGCTGCCTATCGGAGAAGGATAAGGCAGCCTGAAAAGGTTGAATGGGGATTGAATGGAAATAGGGCGAGCGTGTGTGCGAATAGGTTTTAGTTTTGCGTGAACTTGTAAGCTCACTTTCAGGCTGCCATTGGCGATTAGGACTTAGCTTAAAACCCAGTATCGGCAGCCTGAAAAAGCAGAAATGGCAACATTCGTTAAATGAATTGCGCAATGGCGTAAACAATTTTCAGGCTGCCTATCGGAGAAGGATAAGGCAGCCTGAAAACCATCACGCAGGCGTTTTGCTATGCCAATCACTATGCAACTGCATTTGATGCGCCGCGCCTAAAATCTTGGCTTCGGCAAAATAATTGCCAATCAGTTGCACGCCGATGGGCAAGCCCTCTGCGCTCAATCCCGCAGGCAGGCTCAATGCAGGCAAGCCCGCCAGATTAACGGCAATGGTATAAATATCAGAAAGATAGGCTTGTACAGGGTCTTGGTTCAGCTCGCCCAATTTCGGCGCGGCGGTTGGCGCGGCGGGCGCTAAAATCAAGTCGCATTGTGCAAAGGCAGCCTGAAAATCGTTGGCAACCAAGCGGCGCAGTTTTTGCGCTTTTAAATAGTAGGCATCGTAGTAGCCGTGGCTTAACACATAAGTGCCTATCATAATGCGGCGTTTGACTTCGCTGCCAAAGCCTTCGGCGCGGCTGTTGCTGTACATTTCGTCTAGGTTAGCGAACGTTTGGGCGCGATGTCCATAGCGCACGCCGTCGTAGCGCGACAGGTTGGTGCTGGCTTCGGCGGAGGCGAGCACATAATAGGCGGGGATGGATAGCTCGGTTTGCGGCAGGGAAACTTCAACCAATTCTGCGCCTTGCGCTTGGAGCAGGGCTTGGGCGTTTTCTAAGGCAGCCTGAACGTCGGCGCTGTTGTTTTGGGTGAAGTATTCTTTGGGTAAGCCGATTTTCATGCCTTTAAGCGGTTGATTTAATTGGCTGGTGTAGTCTTCGGGCGCGCGTTCTAGGCTGGTGCTGTCGCGCTCGTCAAAGCTCGCCATTTGGTTGAGCAACAGAGCGCAATCTTCCGCGGTTTGCGCCATTGGACCCGCTTGGTCAAAGCTGGATGCGTAGGCAATCATGCCAAAGCGCGAAACGATGCCGTAGGTCGGTTTTAAGCCTGTGATGCCGCAATGCGAAGCGGGCTGGCGGATGGAGCCGCCTGTGTCCGAGCCCAGCGCGGCGGGTGCAAGCCGCGCGGCAAGCACGGCAGCCGAGCCGCCCGATGAGCCGCCCGCAACGTGTTGATTGTTGAAAGGATTGTGAACCGCGCCGTAGAACGAAGTTTCGTTGCTTGAACCCATGGCAAATTCGTCCATGTTGGTACGCCCCAGCGTTACCATGCCTGCGTCCAACAAATTTTGCACCACGGTGGCGGTGTAGGGCGCGACAAAGTTGTCCAGTATTTTGGACGCGCAAGCGGTGCGCCAGCCTGTTTGGCAGAAGATGTCTTTGTAGGCAATCGGCACGCCTGTGAGCGCGTGGGCGTTGCCTTGTGCGATGCGCGCATCGGCGGCGCGGGCTTCGGTTAGGGTTTTTTCGGAGTCTAGCGTGATGTAGCCGTTGATGGCAGGGTTTTGCGCATTGATGGCGGCAAGGTATTCGGTTGCCAGTTCAACGGCGGAGATTTGTTTGCTTTGGAGTAGTTGGCTGGCTTGGGTTAGGGTGTAGTTTGTCGGCATGAGATTCTTTCTGGTTTGAAACGAAATAAAAGAAGGCTGAGGCAGCCTGAAAACGGGTTTTTGCGCGTTTGCTATAAATTCGCTATAAAAAAGCAGGGTTCCATGTTTTCAGGCTGCCTGATAAAGGCAAAAGGCAGCCTGAAAATCACTCTTCAATCACATGCGGCACAATATACATCCGATCGCGCACCTCAGGCGCAACCGCCAAATATTCCGCTGCGTGATCGCTTTCCGTAACCGCATCCTCGCGCAAGCGCAAAGCTACTTCGTGCGGATGCGCCATCGGCTCAACGCCATCGGTGTTTACCGTCTGCATTTTTTCCACCAATTCAAACACGGCATTCAATTTTTCCAGCGTGCTGTTTTTTTCATCATCGCTTAAAGTTAAGCGCGAAAGTTTTGCGATTTTTTCAACGTCGTTAAGCGTTAGAGACATGGTTAAAATCCTTAAATTTAGTTTGGTAATTTGTGAAATTAAGGTATGATTGCGCGTTTATTTTATCCGCCAAAGCGCGCGATTATAACCGAAAAGCTATTGCAAAGCATGGCGATTTCAGGCTGCCTGCCGCGATTGCCCTGCTTTAATTATTGTTTAATATCATATTTTCAGGATTTCTTATGCTGCACTTTTTCACTCGTTATTTTTCTAACGATATAGCTATTGACTTGGGCACGGCTAACACGCTGATTTATATTAAAGGCAAAGGCATCGTGTTGGATGAACCCTCTGTTGTAGCAGTGCAGGTGGACAGCGCAGGGCGCAAAGAAACGCTGGCAGTGGGCACAGAAGCCAAAAAAATGCTGGGGCGCACCCCAGGTTCTATCCAAGCCATTCGCCCGATGAAAGACGGCGTGATTGCCGATTTTGTGGTTACGGGCAAAATGCTCAAAGCCTTTATTCGCAAAGTAAACAACAGCAAATGGGCAGCTGCCCCGCGCATCGTGATTTGCGTGCCTTGTGGCGCAACGCCAGTAGAGCGCAAAGCGATTGGCGATTCGGCGCAAGAAGCAGGCGCATCTGCTGTTTATTTGATTGAAGAACCGATGGCTGCCGCGATTGGCGCAGGCTTGCCGATTGAAGAGCCCACAGGCTCTATGGTGGTGGATATTGGTGGTGGCACAACCGAAGTCGGCGTGATTTCGCTGAATGGCGTGGTGTATTCGCATTCCATCCGCGTCGGCGGCGACACATTTGACGAAGCAATCATTCAATACATTCGCCGCAACTACGGCATGTTGATTGGCGAAGCCTCTGCCGAAGAAATCAAAAAACGCATCGGCTCTGCTTTCCCCAGCACCGAAGTGAGCGAAATGGAAGTGAAAGGGCGCAACTTAGCAGAAGGCATCCCGCGTTCATTCACCATTACATCCAACGAAGTTTTAGAAGCACTTGCCGATCCATTAAGCCAAATCGTGCAAGCCGTTCGCAGCGCATTGGAGCAAACACCGCCCGAGTTGGGCGCAGACATTGCCGAGCGCGGATTGGTGCTCACAGGCGGCGGCGCATTGCTCAAAGGCTTAGACCGCCTGCTCGCCGAAGAAACTGGCTTGCCCGTGTTGATTGCCGAAGATGCGCTAACATGCGTGGCGCGTGGTTCGGGCAAAGCCCTTGAAATGATTGGCAGAATGAATTCTGTGTTTGTGAAAAACGACTCTTATTGATTTTCAGGCTGCCTGAAAACTGTTCCAATGTCTGAATCGCTTTCTTTTATGCAACGGGGCATTCGCCCAGTTAATAAACTGATTTGCTTGGCGCTGGCATCCATCGCTTTATTGATGCTGGATAACCATTTTTCTGCCCTGAAAACCGCCAAGAAATACGTTGCCACTTCACTTTATCCCTTGCAATGGTTAGCCAATAAGCCTGTTGAATGGTATGAATACGGCAATGCTTTGCTGCAATCGCAAACCTATTTGCTCAGCGAAAACCAGCGTTTAACGCAAGAAAATGCCAAGTTACGCTTGCACGCCAGCCAAGTGGATATGCAAACCAAGCAGTTAGAAGAATTGCAATCGTTGTTGGCATTGAAAAACCACGGTTTAACCATTACCACCGCCGCCGAAATCATCTCCAACGGCAAAGAGCCAATAGGCAGCAAAGTCATTATTAACAAAGGCGCAAACGACAATATTCGCGCGGGCGATGCGGTGGTGGATGATGCGGGCTTAATGGGGCAAGTAACCCAAGTGCATCCGCTGATTGCCGAAGTGCATTTGCTTACTGATACCACCAACACCATCCCCGTTATGGTGGCGCGAACAGGCGTGCGTACCTTGCTTTACGGCGGCAGTGGCAACATTGAATTGCGCTATTTTCCTACTGATGCCGATTTGCAACCCAACGATGTGTTGGTTACTTCGGGCTTGGATAGTGTTTATCCCGCAGGTATTCCCGTTGCCAAAGTTTTACTCACCAGCCGAAATGCAGGCACGCCGTTTTATCGCGCCGAGCTTAAACCTGTTGCCGCGTTGCGCGTGAGCAAATATGTTTTGGTGTTGCCGCAAACCGATTCCACCCTTATTCAGGCTGCCTCTGCGGCGGCAGGTTCATCTTCTGCAAAACCATGACCGAATCCGAAACTCTGTATAGCAAAATTCCAAAGCGATTGATTTACATTAGCTTTTTGCTCACTATTTTGATTGATTTCATCCCGCTTTCAGGCAGCCTGTTTCATTGGCTGCCTGAATTTACAGCATTGATGCTGATGTATTGGATAATCAACCGCCCGCAAAACGTGGATATTGGCACGGCTTTTATACTCGGCTTGCTGGTGGATATTGGTACCAATGCTGCGCTGGGCGGGCACGCGCTTGCTTATATTGTTGCCGCGTATATTGTCATTCAAAATCGTCGCCAAATTGTGTTGTATCACTACGGCTTGCAGGCGGTGGTGATTTTTGCCGCGCTGTTGTGCAGCGAAATCATTTTGACGATTGTTCGCTGGCGATACACCCATCATTTTTATGGCTGGACCGTTTTTCTTTCGCCCGTTGTCGGTGCTTTGTTGTGGCCATTGTTGAATAAAATCATGGTCTCTCTCTTGAATTTTCTGAACTCTCGCCGATGAAAACACCCCGTCAATTTTCAGGCAGCTTTCCGCAACCCACCCACGACCGCCAGCGCGATTTTACTTGGCGGCTGGTAGCTGCTTTCTTTTTTATTCTCATCTTTTTTGGCGTTTTGGCGGCGCGATTTGTGTTTTTGCAAGTGTATAAACACGATGAATACGTTGCCCAAGCCACCACCAACCGCATCACGCTGATTCCCACGCCGCCGATTCGCGGCGAAATCACCGATGTAAACGGCGTGGTGTTGGCGCAGAACTATCCCGCTTATTCGCTGGAAATCATCCCCAACCAAGTGGAAGGCAAAGAAGACGATTTAATTGAATCGCTTAAAGCCTATGTGAATTTAACCGAAGACGATTTGCGCCGTTTCAAAAAATTCCGCGCCGATTATCGCTCTTACGAAAAAGTCCCATTAAAGCTGAAATTAACCCCCGATGAAGCGTCCATGCTTGCTGCGCAGTTGTATCGCTTTAAAGGCGTGGAAATCAACGCGCGCACTTTCCGCGAATACCCATTTGGCGCATTGACCGCGCATTTTTTGGGCTACATCGGGCGCATCAGCGATAAAGACATGGAAAAGCTGGTGGACAACAAGCGCGAAACCGCCTATCGCGGCACAACCCACATTGGCAAATCGGGCTTGGAAGCGTATTACGAAGAGCAGCTTCATGGCGCACCGGGCTATCAGGAAGTGGAAAAAGATGCGGCGGGCAATATTGTGCGCGTGATTCGTTCCGACCCATCGCAAACGGGGCAAACGCTGCGTTTGGCGATGGATATTCGTTTGCAAAAAGAAGCCGACCGCTTGATGGGCAACCGCCGTGGCGCGTTGGTGGCGATAGACCCGCAAACAGGCGGCGTGTTGGCGTTTGTTTCCAAGCCCAATTTTGACCCGAATGTGTTTATTGACGGTATTGACAGCGACACTTGGAAATCGCTCAACGAAAACTGGCAACGCCCGCTGATTAACCGCGTTACCCAAGGGATGTATCCCCCGGGTTCAACGTTTAAGCCGTTTATGGCGATGACGCTGTTGGAAAGTGGCAAAATAGGGCAGGGCACATACGTTCCCGCCCCCGGCTCGTGGAGCATCCCCGGTAGCAAGCACCAATTCCGCGATGCGGCGCGGGGCGGGCATGGCTCGGTTACGCTGCTGCGCGCGATTCAAGTGTCGTCCGATACTTTTTTCTATCGCCAAGGCTATGAGCTGGGGATTGAAAAAGCCTTTCCTTATTTGGCTTCGTTTGGCTTTGGCGAGCGCACGGGCATTGATTTACCTGGCGAATATCGCGGCATCTTGCCCAGCCCCGCTTGGAAAGCAAAACGCTGGGCAAAAGGCACGGAAAAACAACGCCATTGGAATCCCGCCGAGATGGTGCCTGTGAGCATTGGGCAGGGCTATAACACTTACACGCCGTTGCAAATGGCGCACGCCACCGCCACGCTGGCAAACAACGGCACGGTGTATCGCCCGCATTTGGTGAAAGAACTGCTTGACCATGAAAATCAACAAATCACCGTGATTGACCCCAAGCCCGAGCGTGTGTTGCCTTATAAGCCAAGCAATTTCAATTATGTGAAACGCGGGATGCAGCTGGTGTTGCAAAGCGGTGGCACGGCGGCAAAAATTGGCGCGGGCTTGCGCTATACCATGGGCGGTAAAACGGGCACGGCGCAAGTGGTGCAAATTGCGCAGGGCAAAAGCTACAATGCCGCCGCGCTGCGCGTGCAACACCGCGACCATGCTTGGTTTATCGCCTTTGCGCCTGTGGACAAGCCGCAAATTGCCGTGGCGGTGATTTTGGAAAACGCGGGCTGGGGCGTGAACGCTGCGCCTGTGGCACGCCATTTGATTGATTATTATCTGTTGCAATTAAAGCAAGACAAGGTGAGCAAGGAAATCACAGGCGCGCGCCGCACCGCCAACCCTTTGCTGCAACTTTCCGCGCCGATGACCAAACAGCAAAACAGCATTCAGGCTGCCTTTGAAGCTGTGGCGCAAGAAAAGGCGGCGCGGGCTAATCCCAGTTTTCAGGCTGCCTCTGCGCCCGCTTCTGCGCCTGCGGTTGCTTCTGCTCCCACTGCTGTGCCCGCTTCCGCGCCGCCTGCCAAGAGACCGTAACCATGCAAGAACACAACGACAATCTGCTCATCAAAGCCAAACGCTTATTTTGGAATCCGCTTGACCCTTGGCTGTTTTACGCCATGCTCGCCGTGTATTTGATGAGTATGTTTTTGCTTTACTCCGCCGATGGGCAAGACATTGGGCGGCTGGAAAACAAAACCCTGCACACCATTTTGGGCGTGGGTTTGCTGCTGATTTTTGCGCGGATTCGCCCCAATATTTTGAGCAATTTTGCCCTGCCGATTTATGTGCTGGGCGTGGTGCTGCTGCTGGGCGTGCATTTTTTTGGCGTTACGGTAAACGGCTCAACGCGCTGGCTTAACTTGGGCTTTGTGCGCTTGCAGCCGTCTGAAATCATGAAAATTGGGCTGCCGATGACGGTGGCGTGGTTTTTCCAGCGATATGAAAACAATCTTTCGTGGTTTCACTATCTTGCCGCGCTGGCGATTATCGCCGTGCCTGTTGCCCTGATTTTGAAGCAGCCCGATTTGGGCACCGCCACGCTGATTATGGCTTCG
Source organism: uncultured Kingella sp. (assembly GCA_963529725.1). Classification (GTDB taxonomy): domain Bacteria; phylum Pseudomonadota; class Gammaproteobacteria; order Burkholderiales; family Neisseriaceae; genus Kingella_B. The sequence continues at coordinate 18,554 of CAUSAW010000014.1, forward strand.
GGGTTGTTTGTGATTTTCTTTGCAGGGCTGCCGTGGAAAGCCCTGTTGGCTTCCATCATTGCCTTTGCCGCCGCGCTGCCTGTGATGTGGAATTACGGCATGCACGATTACCAAAAACAACGCGTGCTCACCCTGCTTGACCCATCCAAAGACCCGCTGGGCGCGGGTTATCACATTTTGCAATCCATGATTGCCATCGGCTCGGGCGGCGTGTGGGGCAAGGGCTGGCTCAATGGCACGCAAACCCATTTGGACTACATCCCCGAATCCACCACCGACTTTATCTTTGCTGTGTATGGCGAAGAGTTTGGCTTGATTGGCAATGTGTTGCTGTTGATTGTGTATCTGGTAATACTCGGGCGCGGCTTGGTGATTGCTTCGCAAGCCAAAACGCTCTACAACCGCACGCTGGCGGGCGCGCTAACGATGACTTTTTTCTGCTACGCCTTTGTTAACATGGGCATGGTAAGCGGTATTTTGCCCGTAGTGGGCGTGCCGCTGCCCTTGGTGAGCTACGGCGGCACGGCAACGCTGTCTATTATGTTTATTTTGGCGTTGCTGATGGGCATCGCGAATCAAAATCGGAAGAAGCAAAATTGATGTGATAGGGCAGCCTGAAAAGGTTGAATGGTGTTTCAGGCTGCCTTAACCGTTTGATGCAGCCTGAAATCTAACAATGGACAACAACGGCTCGTTGCCAAAATTGCCCAGCCACAACCCAATCATTTTGGTTTTGCCAAACTGTGTTTCAGGCTGCCTTAATATGGTTTCAGGCTGCCTTAACCATCTGATGCAGCCTGAAAAGCCAAACCATTTATGCCAACCATTTTCAGGCTGCCACCACCCAATCACCACAACCTTTTTAGGCAGCCTGAAACCTTTGCGAAACCTACAACCGATGGAGCGTCGGCGGCTCGCCGACATTTTGGCAACCAGCGCAGTCCTGTTGAATACGCCATTTGGCGACGAGCCGTCGCCGCTCCATTTTAGATTTCAGGCTGCCTTAACCATCTGATGCAGCCTGAAAAAGCAAAACCATTTATGCCAACCATTTCAGGCTGCCTCCCATCGCTCCTAATTTTAAGCAGCCTGAAAACCCCAACCCAACCACCCCATTCCCACCATGTCCGAAATCCGCATTCATAAAACCATGCTCGTCCCCCACAGCGCCGCGCAAATGTATCAGCTGGTGGACAACGTTGAAGACTATCCCCAGTTTCTGCCGTGGTATGGGCGCAGCGAAGTGCTGTACCGCAGCGAAACCGAACTCAAAGCCCGCCTGCACATGGACTACATGGGCATCACCCAATCCTTCGCCACGCATAACCACAACACGCCCAACCGCGAAATCCGCATAACCTTGCTGGAAGGCCCGTTCAAATCCCTGCACGGCACATGGCAATTTGACGATTTGGGCGACGACATCTGCCAAATCACTTTCACGCTCAACTACGAACTCACTGGCATTCTCAGCCGCCTGATTGCCCCCGTGTTCAACAGCGTATCCAGCAAATTGGTGGACGCATTTGTAAAAGAAGCAAACAAACGCTATGGCTAACGAAATCACCATTGAAGTTGTCTACGGCACCGCCGAGCAACAACGGCTCTATCGTTTCAGGCTGCCTGAAAACAGCACCGCGCGCCAAGCCGCCCTTGCCGCGCCCGTGTTAAACGATTTTCCCGATGCCGCTCCGCAAACCGCCCCGTTGGGCATCTTTGGCAAAGCGGTGAAAGACGAGCATATCTTGCGCGACGGCGATCGCGTGGAAATCTATCGCCCGCTGCAAGCCGATCCCAAAGAAGCGCGGCGCAAACGCGTGGCGCAGAAAAATCAACCCAAGGCAGCCTGAAAACGCCATCGCGCGCCCCATCATCAACACGATTTTCAGGCTGCATCAGCGGCAAAATCCCACACACAAGCCCTGCACAAAACGGTAAAATCCCCACCTTTTTCAGGCTACCGCAGACAGCGCTTTTAGGCAGCCTGAAAATCCCTTTCAACCCTAACTCATCGCAAACAAAACACCATGTTCCATTCAGTCAATAAATTCCGCACCCCCGTAACCATTTTGCTTGGTTTGATCGCCGTGTCTTTTGTGGGCTACGGCTTTGTTGCCTTTCAAGGCGCAAGCAGCGACAACTACATCGTTAAAGTGGGCGACCAAGTCATCACGCGCTATGCGCTAGACCAAGCCGTGCAAAACACCGAAGCCGCAGGCGGGCAAGCCAACCGCGAAGCCGTGTTCCAAACCCTGCTGCAACGCGCGTATTTAATGGAAGGCGCCAAGCAACTCGGCATCGTGGTGAGCGATGAGCAAATCAAACAAATCGTGGTGGATACGCCGCAATTTCACGACAGCAACGGCAAATTTGACCCCAAATTGTTCCAAGACTACCTTGCCAACACGCGCCAAAGCGAGCAATCGTTTATGGAAACGCAGCGCGAGAATTTGATTGTAACGGCGCTGCTGCAAACCTTAGGTAGCAACGTGGTTTCCGATTTTCAAGCGCAGCAAGTGATTAACGCCGCGCTGGCGGCTCGCTCCACCCGCGCTTATGTGTTGAATCCGCAAGCCTTTGCCGACAAGGTGAAAGTGGACGATGCCGCGCTAAAAAAATACTACGAAGCCAACAAAAAAGATTTCCTGCTACAACAAGGCGCAAAATTTGAATACATCGTACTCTCGCCCAAAGACATCGCCAGCAAGCAAGCCGTGAGCGATGCCGAGATTGAAGCAGCCTACAACGCCAGCAAAGGCAGCCTGAAACCGAAACGCCACATCGCGCATATTTTGATTGAAGCGCCCAAATCCGCCGATGCCGCCACGCGCGAAAAAGCCAAAGCCGAAGCCGAAAAAATCGCTGCCGAAGCTAAAGCCCATCCCGAGCAATTTGCCGAACTTGCCAAACGCGTATCGCAAGATGTGGGTAGCGCAGCCAATGGCGGCGATTTAGGCGAGATTGCGCAAGATGGCAAATTGGGCAGCAAAGCCTTGGAAGACGCGGCGTTCGCGTTAAACAAAGGTGAAGTGAGCGGCGTGGTGGAAAGTGATTTTGGCTACCATATTGTGCGTGTGTTAGACATTGCCGATGTGTCGCTGGATGCGCAAAAAGACAGCATCCGCAGCAGTTTGCAAGCGAAAAAAGCGCAGCAGGAATACAACAAACAGCGCGAAGAATTGAGCGAAGCCGTGTTCAACGCGCGCGATAAATTGCAACCTGCCGCGCAAAAATTTGGCTTAACCGTGCAAACGCAAAACGAGTGGACAACCAAAGCCAACGCAGGCAGCCTGAAAGTGCCTACCGCCGTAGCAGAAGCCTTGTTGGCAGGCGATGTGTTTGGCAAAAAGCTCAATTCGGCTGCCATCAATGTGGACGGCGAAACTTGGTTTGTCCGCGCCACCGAAACACGCCCCGAAAGCACGGAAACCTTTGAGCATGCCAAATCGCGCGTGGAAGAGCGTTTTAAACTCGCCGAAAGCCGTCGCCTTGCGCTGGAACACGCCAAAAATCTGCAAAAAGAATTGGAAGCGGGCAACAACCCTGCGGTGGCGTGGTCGCCCGTGCAAGAAGTGGCGCCGATGCAAGTGCGCTCTGTGTTGAGCGATGATGCCTATCTTGCCTTTATGAAAGCCATCCCGAAAAACGGCAAACCTGCTTACACCGTGTTGGATTTGCCCGCCGCGCCGCAATTGGTGGAAGTGCAATCCATCCAAACCATCAACAGCCCCGAAGCCCTGCAAAACGCCAAACTCACGCTCACGCAAAACATGGGCGAGAGCCTGATTCAAGACTATATTGAAGCGCTGGCGGCAACGGTGAAAACCCAGCAAGGGATTGAGAAAGTGTCGGGCGAATAAGCCATTCAGGCTGCCTATCTGCTTGATGCAGCCTGAAAATCATCCACCCACCGCTAAGGAGATAGCATGAAAAGCCTGATTAGCCGTATGCAAACCCAGCTGGATGCGCTGGTGAAAAAATATCCTGCTGCTGCCGAGGAATTGGGACTCTCGTTTGAACTGAATGCAGGCGCCAGCGAAGCGGATTTCGCCGAACTGGAACAAACACTCGGCTACGCGCTGCCTGAAGAATTTAAAGAACTCTACCGCGTTGCCAACGGCGAAACCGACATCGACGGCGTGTTCGCAGGCGAGGAGTGGTTGAGCATTGAGCGCATCATCGACGAATACAACGTTTGGAATCAGCTTTACCAAGAAGACGACGGCAGCGACTTCGGCTGCGACCCCGAAGATGCAGGCATCAAGCCTGATTTTTGGTGGAATCCCAAATGGATTTCGCTAACGGCAGACGGCAGCGGCAACAGCAAAATGATAGACCTAGACCCTAGCGAACAAGGCACGGCAGGGCAAATCATCCAAATGTGGCACGACGATGCCGCACGCGAAAAAGTAGCCGACTCCCTGCGCGAATTTTTGCAAAACTATGTGCGCGATTTGGAAGCGGGCTTGTATGTTTTGGATGCCGAATACGGCGTGATTTTGCAGTCAGAATTGGCAGAATTGCAGCAGCAGTAAACAGCAGGCGGCAGAACAAGCCGCCTAATTATTCCGCCGCCGCGCCGCATTAAGGCAGCCTGAAAGCCGCAGGCTTCAACGACGTTAAAACGCAAGACCGTAATGCAGGCAAAGCATTGCGCCAAGTTAAACCAAACCAATATCGCCAACTAACCCCGTTTCAGGCTGCCGATTGCATCCTATCAAGGCAGCCTGAAATCTGTTTATCGTATAAGGACAACCATCATGCACATCTTTCACACCATCGCCGAGCTGCGCGCTTGGCGCAAAACCGTATCCAGCGTAGCGTTTGTGCCCACCATGGGTAATTTGCACGACGGGCATCTCGCCCTTGTGGCGCGCGCCCAACAAGAGGCGGAACACGTTGTGGTGAGCATTTTTGTGAACCGCATCCAATTTGGGCAGGGCGAGGATTTTGACCGCTATCCGCGCACGCTGGCGCAAGATGCCGATAAGCTGCGCGCCGCGGGCGTTGCCGCCATTTTCGCCCCCGATGAAGCCGAGCTGTATCTCACAGGCGAGCAACAATATTTCGTTGAACCGCCCGCGCTGCAACACGAGCTGTGCGGTATGACCCGCCCCACCCATTTTCGCGGCGTGGCAACCGTGGTGAGCAAATTGTTCAACATCGTGCAGCCTGATGTTGCCTGCTTTGGCAAAAAAGACTACCAGCAAGTCGCCATCATCCGCGGCATGGTGGACGATTTGAACATCCCCGTGCGCATCGTTGCCGTGGAAACAGGGCGGGATGCCGATGGTTTGGCGCTATCCAGCCGCAACCAATATTTAAGCGCCGCCGAGCGCGCCGAAGCTCCGCGTTTGTATCGTACTTTGCAAACCATCGCCCAAAGCGCGCAAGCGGGTAACCACGATTTTGCCGCGCTCGCCCAAAGCGCCCGCGAAGCATTGCAGGCGCACGGCTGGGCGGTGGATTATGTGGAAATCCGCCAACAAGGCAGCCTGAAAAGTGCACAATCGGACGACAAGCAGCTTGTGGCGCTGGCGGCGGCGAAATTGGGCAACACGCGGCTGATTGATAATTTGGAATTTGATGTGTAACGCGGCACAGTATTGGCATTGCAGATTTGCCGCGCGTAAAAAATCCCTTGTCGTTGGTGGCAAGGGATTTTGCAGTTGGGGCAGCCTGAAACGGTTGATAACCTGCGGGGTGCAGGGGCTTGCCCCTGCTCGTGGTAGGCGGCGAAACGCCTGCTCTGGCAAAAGCTGCGCCATGCGAAAAGGCAGCCTGAAAACGCTTAATCTGTTTTCAGGCTGCCTTTGGTTTGCTTGCGCTTAGGCGTAGGCTTGCAATTCGGGGTTGATGTCGGTTTGCGCGAGGTTGTTGGTGTAGTTGCACAATGTTGCCAGCGCCACGCCCATCACCACGTCCACGGCTTGTTCTGGGCGATAGCCTGCGGCAACGAAGGCGGCGAGTTCGGCATCGGAAACCGCGCCTTTGTTTGCCATCACGGCGAGGGTGAAATCGGCGAGCGCTTTGAGTTTGGCGTCGTCAAATTCGGCGGGGTTCACATCGCGCGAGGCTTTAATGGCTTGCTCGGACAGCAGTTTTTTCAGCGTGGCTAATTTGGTGTGCCCTGCCACGCAGAAGCCGCATTGGTTGGTGCGGGCGGCGATGATTTGGATGACTTCGCGCTCGCCGCCGGTGAGCGAGTTTTCGTTGTTGAGTTTGCCGACTTCTTGGTAAAACGCCAGCGCTTGCGGGGAGTTGGCGAGTGCGCCGATAAGATTGGGGATGAAGCCGTTGGCTTTTTGCGCGGCTTCTACGCGCGCTTTGGCGGCTTCGGGGGCGGTTTCAACGGTGTGTACGGGTAAACGTGCCATTTTGTGTTCCTTAGTTTGTGTGAAAAAGACGGACGGATTGTAGGGGCGATTGGGCAGTCTGAAAAAGATTTTGTGTTTATGTTTGTTAGAAGATTTGGTTATTTGGAAGCCTGAAAACATTGCGGCAGCCTGAAAAACGGTTGGCATGGTTTTTCAGGCTGCCTTTGCGTTGCCCATCTATTTGGCGTTGTAAAACGATGACTCGCCAGCGGGACGCGTTTTGAAGCGTTTGTGCAGCCAGTAATACTGGGGGATTTGCTCGCGCACGCGCTCTTCAATAAAGGCGTTCATGCGGCGTACATCGGCGGCAAGGTCGGCGCTGGGGTAGTTTTCCCATGCGGGGTAAAAGCGCAGCAACACCGTGCCATCGGCTTGGCGCGTGGGGATGGCGGGGATGATTTTGGCGTGGGTCATTTGCGCGATGCGGGGCAAGCCTGCGATGGTGGCCGCCTGAACGCCAAAAAAATCCACAAACAGCGAATCTTTCGCGCCGAAGTCTTGGTCGGGCAGATAGAGAAACGGGGCGGCTTCGCTGCGGATGTGTTTAATGATGCTGCGCAAGCCTTCGGTACGCCCCACGAGAAAGACGTTGTTGTAGCGATGTCGCCCGTGCAGGATTTGCGCGTCCAGCGTGGCGTTTTTTTGATGGGAATACACGCTAATCAGCGGCACATCTTGGTTGAGCGCATACACGGCGGCTTCAAAGGCGGTGAAATGCGGATACAGCAGGATGACTTTTTCGCCCGCGGCAAGGGCGTCGTCCAAAATATGCTTGTCTTGATAGCGCACCATTTGGCGCAGCTCGGCGGCTGGGGCGTACCAATATTTGCCGTATTCCAGCAGCAGCAGCGCCATGTGGTAGAAATGTTGGCGCAGGATTTGGTCGCGCTCGGCGGCGCTTTTTTCGGGGAAACACAGCGCAAGGTTGATTTGCCCCACTTTGCGGCGTGGCGCAACCAGCCAGTAGCACAGCCAGCCGAAAAAATGGGCGAGAGCGCGTAGGGCGCGGTGGGGGAGTTTGCTCAATAGTTTGAGCACGAAGAAGGCGAATTTCATGGGGTTTTAACTTCGTTGAAGCCTTCGGCTTTCGGGCTGCCTAAATGGCGGATGGGATGCTTGGCGAAAGGAAGAAGGGTTGCGCGCTTGGCAGGGCGTTTTCAGGCTGCCTTGGCTGTTTTGTGAACGGCATCGTAGGCAGCCTGAAAAACATCAACGACAGCCCAGCGTGGGCGCGAGCGTGTCAAAGCTGCGGTTAAGCGCCGCGCATTCGTTTTCGCTGGGATTGCTGCGCGCCAGTTCCACGCGCAAATCTTGGTTGGAGGCGCGCAGGGCTTCGGCGTCTTCGCCTTGCTGGGCAAAGCATTGATCCACGCGTTGATAATAGCGCTCGCAGGTTGCGGGCAAGGGCGGCAGATTTTCGGGCAAGGCTTCGGGCGGCGCGGTAAACGATTCGGTGGGTGAAGTGTTTTCCCATGCCGCGATGTCGGTCGCGCCCACTTGCTCTTTGGCTTCGCGGCGCGCGTTGAGAATGTCGTCTTGCTGGGTGTTTTGCACCCAAGAATAATCTTTAGCGGCATCGGAAGCGGTGCTGGAAGCGGCGATTGGCGCCGATGCGACAACGGGCGCAGCGGCTGGTTGGCGCAGTTTGGCGCGCAAAGTCATCAGAAAAGTGAGCGTGAGCACCACGGCAACCAATATCAGCGGCAGGGCGTGCTCAGGTTTTAGCTTGAAAGCGGGGCGTTTCATTGAAACAGTTTCCCCACTTCGGCAACGATGTCATCGGCGCGCATAAAGGTTTCGCCGATTAGGAAGGTGTTCACGCCGTGTTGCTGCATCAGTTTCACGTCTTCATGGTCGCGGATGCCGCTTTCGGTTACCACGATGCTGTCGCCCAGCTGCGGCAACAGCGCGATGGTTTGCTGCAAATCTACTTCAAAAGTGTGCAAATTGCGGTTGTTTACACCGCGCAAAGGCGTGGTCATATGGGCGCATTTTTGCACTTCGCTTTCGTCGTGCAATTCCACCAACACCGCCATGTTTAGGCTGTGGGCAACGCGCTCCAAATGCAGCAGCGCGGTTTCATCCAACGCAGCGGCGATGAGCAGCACGGCATCTGTGCCCCATGCGCGGGCTTGGTAGATTTGGTATTCGTCGATGATGAAGTCTTTGCGCAGCACGGGCAGCGAAACGGCAGCACGGGCTTGGCGCAGGTAAACAGGCGAGCCTTGGAAATAAGATTCGTCGGTGAGCACGGATAGGCAAGCCACGCCTGCGGTTTCGTAGTCTTTGGCGTGTTCATCGGGGTGGAAATCGGGGCGGATAAGCCCTTTGGATGGGCTGGCTTTTTTGATTTCGGCGATGATGGCGGGCTGATTGGCGGCGTGTTTGGCACGCAGCGCGCCGATAAAATCGCGCGGCGGCTCGGCGGTGCGCGCTTGCACTTTCATGTTTTCTAACGAGATTTCGGCTTTTTGTGCGGCGATTTCTTCGGCTTTGGTGGCGAGAATTTTGGCAAGAATGTCCATATTTACTCAATTCAAAAATAAATTAACGTTAATTTTAACATTTTATACTAAACAACTCTAACCCAACCTCGGTCCACCATTCCCCCTATTCATCCATCGCTGCATCTCTTCCTGCTGC